>CAXUNA010000183.1:0-7580 GCA_964252095.1 uncultured Jatrophihabitans sp.
CTGCCGGCGAGCCGGGTGCTGCTGATCTCGACGGTGGGCATGGCGTTCGGGTACGGACTCCTGACGTTCGCGGGGTTCCCGGCCCTGGCGGTCGTCCTGTTCCTGGCCGCGGGCGTGTTCGAGTCCGCGTTCCACCCGACGGTGGCGGCGCTCGTCGGTGACGCCGTCCCGGCCGAGCGGTTGCCGCACGCGTTCAGTCTGCTGCGCGTGGGTGCCAACGTCGGCCGGATCGTCGGACCGTTGCTCGGTGCACTGGCCGCGCTCGCCGGCCTGCCGGTCGTCTTCGCGGTGAGCGGCGTCCTGCTGCTGCTGGCGGTCGGCATCGAGGCGATCGTGCTGCCGCGCGGTCCGGTCGGCGGGCCCGGTTCCGACTCCGGCGACGAGGAGGAACCCGAGATCCCACCGGGGACGTTGCGTGCGCTGCGCACCGACCGGTCGCTGGCGGTGCTCGTGCTCGCCGGTGGTCTGCTCGCGATCACCTTCACCTGGTGGGAGGCCGACGGCCTCGTGCTGCTGCGCCGACAGACGTCGTTGTCGACGGGGGCCTACGCGGCGCTGTTCACCGTCGCCGCCGCCGTGATCGTCGCGGGTCAGCTCCCCGTCACCCGTCTGCTGCGTCGTGTCCCGGACCACGCGGCACTGCTGCTCGGTGCGGTGGTGCAGGGAATCGGGCTCGCCGTTCTGGTCGCCGCCCACGAGGGATACGCGGTGCTGGTCGTGGCGGTGATCCTGCTGGCCGTGGGGGAGATGACGTACTCGCCGACGATCTCGACGGTCGTCACCCGACGGGCGCGCCCGGAGCAGCGGGCGTCGTACCAGGCGGCGCTGTCGATCACCGAGGACATCGGCACGGCCGTCGGTCCGGTCAGCGGTCTCGCGCTCGCGCGGGTCACGACGTCGGCCGGGTTGTGGCTGATCGCGACGGGGTCGTGTGCCGCGGCCGGCGTGGTCGCGCGGCGGGCGACGCGACGTCCGGCCCTCGCGTCCGACGCCCCGGCGGTCGTACGGTAGCCCGATGCCGACCTACACCTGTTGGACCGACGCCGGCACCGTCGACGACAGCGCCAAGGCGGAGATCGCGGCCGCGGTGACCGAGATCCACCACGAGGTGGGGCGGGCGCCGCGGTACTTCGTCCAGGTCGTGTTCAACGAACTCGCGCCGGGCTCGATCTTCGTCGCGGGGCGTCCGGCGGTGCCCGGGCACGTCTGGATCCGGGCGGACATCCGCGCGGGCCGCACCGACGAGCAGAAGCGTGAGCTGCTGGCGCGTCTCACCACCGGGATCGGCGCGATCCTCGGCACGCCGCCGGAGGAGGTCTGGGTCTACATCTGCGACATCCCCGGCCCGAACATCGCCGAGTACGGGCGTCCGCTGCCCGACCCCGGCGAGGAGGACGCGTGGTTCGCCGCGCTCCCGGCCGCCCTGCAGGCCGACCTGGAGCCGTTGAAGTAGGTGCTCAGTCGCGGCAGGTGTGATCGGCGATCGCGTACTCGATGCCGGCCGCGGTGTGGACCTGCGTGAACGTCACCGCACGGCCGCACGCCGGGCAGTTCGCCTCGAACGACTCGCTGGGCGGTTCCGGTTGCCGCTGCGGGATCGCCGCCGCCGCGGCGAGCAGGCGGTACCGGGGTGACCGGGTGTTCTCGCGGACGCGAGGGCGCGACGGACGTTCACGTCTCGCGACGACCATGGGGCCACGGTACGGGACCGCCTGAGAACGCGTCGCGCGAGGAAACGTCGCGGCAACACGCGGCGCACAGCTGTCAGTAACAGCCGACCCGGTCGTCGTCGAACTGCGGCCCGAGCGACGACCCGTACATGACCCCGCGCGCGGTCATCGTCCACGACACGGCGTGTTCGGCGGTGTACGACGCGAACCCGTAGCTGCCGTTGACCGGTGCGTACACACGGTGGCCCCTGCTGGTGGGGCCGGCGTTCCAGTCGACGTCCGCCTCGAAGGCGTACCCGCGGAAGAAGAGGTCCACCAGCTTGCTGCCGCAGTCCTTGTAGCCGGTCTTCGTGACGTGTGTGCCGTAGTTCTTCGGGGCGGGGATGCACATGACCGTCGGCGCCTGGATGTTGCCGTTGCCGATGAGATGGGCGTGGTAGGTGACGCTGTGCAGCCGCGTGTGGGTCCAGTAGTCGATCGTGTACGCGGCGAAGGCGGTGAAGTTGCGGTACGACGCGGTGGGGTTCGACGCCGGCCCGTAGTCCAGGTGCATGGTGGCCTGGCTGGTGAGGCTGCCGCCGGTGGCGCCGCTGAGGTCGATCGAGACGTACTTCGTGCCGCAGTTCCTGGTGCCGCTGCGGTCCTTCGTCCCCGCCGATGCCGGCGCCGACCACGCCACGAGCAGCGGCGCCTGGAGCGCGGCGACGACCAGCAGACGGATGACGCGTCGGCGACCGGACATGGCGTCCTCCACGGCTGGACGGTGAACGCCGGGAACGTAGCAGTTCGCACCGCTGCGTGAGAAGGCACGACAGGGCCCGCCCTTGCAATCCGTTCATTTAGCGTTCGTCCGGTTTCTCCGGATCTTGTCACAGACGGCGCTTAAGGTCGGGTGGTCACACAGGAGCGGGGCGAGGGGTGCACGTGAACGTCGGGGACGGGGTGCGCGCACGCGACCTCACGAAGTCCTTCGGCGACGTCATCGCCCTCGACGGCGTCGACCTCGACGTCGCGCCGGGTCGGATCCACGGTCTCATCGGGCCCAACGGGGCCGGCAAGACCACGTTGCTCGGCCTGCTGCTCGGGCTGGCCGTGCCCGACTCCGGGTCGCTCGAGGTGCTCGGCGTCCCGGTGCGTGGGCCGCTCGACATGGCAGCAGGCGTCGCCGGGTTCGTCGACGGGCCCGGGCTCTACCCCGCCCTCACCGCGCGCGGCAACCTCGCCGCGCAGTCGGCTCTCCGTGGCGACGACCCGGGTCGGATCGACGAGACGCTCGAGCGGGTCGGCCTGCGCGATGTCGCCGACGACCGGGTGCGGGGGTTCTCCCTGGGCATGCGCCAGCGGCTGGGTCTCGCCGCCGCACTGCTGACCGCACCACGCCTGCTCGTCCTCGACGAACCGGCCAACGGACTCGACCCGTCCGGCAGTCGACTGGTCTACCGGGTGCTCCGCGAGGTGGCCGACGCCGGCACCGCCGTGATCCTGTCCAGCCACCGGATGGACGACCTCGCCGCGCTGTGTTCCGACGTCACGCTGCTGCTCACCGGCCGGGTCGTGTTCTCCGGCGCGGTCGAGAAGCTCGCCCTCGAGTCCGGCGCGCTCGAACACCGGCTGCGCACGTCGGACCGCGACGCGGCGATCCGGGTCGCCCGGGCCACGCCCGGCGTCCAGCTCGTCTCCCCGGAGTCGGCGCCCTACCGCGAGGGCGACGACAGCTGCGTCGTGCAGGGGACGACGGATGCGGTCGACGACCTCGTCGTCGCGCTCGTCGAGGCCCGGATCGCGGTTCGCGAGCTCACCCCGGTCGTCTCCCCGCTGGAGGCGGCTTTCCTCGTGCTGACCGAGGGACCGGCGGCCGCGACGGCGGAGGTCGGCGCGTGACGGCCGTCGCCACCGCGGCGCCGGTCGTCCGCCCCCGCAGCGCACCGGTCACGCGGTGCTACCGGTTCGAACTGGTCAAGCTGTTCGCCCAGTGGCGCGTCCGGGTGGCGATCCTCGCGTGCTGGCTCGGCCCGGGCGTGCTCGTGGCTGCCGTCAGCCGGCAGAGCTCGCTGCCGTCCGACACCGTGTTCGGCCGGCAGATGTCGCAGACCGGCTGGTCGGGCGCCCTGGTGGTGCTGACGTTCTGCGCCACCTGGGTGTTGCCGCTGATCACCTCGCTGGTGGCGGGCGACGTGTTCGCCGTCGAGGACCGGCTCGGCACCTGGCGGCACGTGCTCGTCGCCGTCCGCTCGCCGCGGCGCGTGTTCGTCGCGAAGGCGCTCGCCAGCACCACCGTCACAGCGGTGCTGGTGGTCGGGCTCGTGGCGTCGAGTGTCGTCGGAGGGCTGGCGTCGGTCGGCAACCGCGCGCTCGTGGGGCTCGACGGCCACCTGCTCTCGCCCGGATCCGCCGCGGGTGCCACCGTGCTGGCCTGGGTGATCGCTCTCGCCCCCACGCTGGCGTTCGCCGCGGTCGGGCTGCTCGGCTCGGTCGTGCTCGGCCGGTCCCCGACCGGTCTGCTCGTCCCCGCCATCCTCGCGATCGTGCTGCAGCTGGTGCAGCTGCTCCCGCTCCCGGTCGTGCTCCGCACCGCCCTGCCCAGCTACGGGTTCCTCGCCTGGCGCGGACTGTTCACCTCACCGGCGCAGCTGCAACCGGTCGTGATCGGCGTCGTCGTCGACCTGGTCTGGGCCGTGGCCGCGACCGCACTGGCCTACGTGCTGTTCACCCGCCGCGACTTCACCGACCTCGCCTACGAGGGCACCGGCCGCCGCGTGCTGCTCGGATCGGTGCTCCCGCTCGTCGCCGTCGTCGCCGTGAGCGTCGGGGTGATCGCGCTCAGCACGCCCGCGACCGGATCGGGCATCGACGCCCCCAAGCTCGACACCTCGCTCGCGACGGCCTTCGGCCACCTGTACCGGCTGCAGTCGCGTGAACTGCAACGGCCCGACGTCACCGAGGCGCAGCTCGCGACCACCGCGGCGTGCGACAAGGGCGGCTCGCTCGTCGAGGACCACGGCGCCGGCAACGACTGGCGGTGTGTCGTCACCTGGCACCTCCCGGACGCCACCGCGACCGGGTCCGCGATCTACCAGCTCGACGTCACCCCGGACGGGCGGTACGTCGCCGACGGCGACGGACCGCAGACGGTCAACGGCTTCTTCCAGGTGCACGTCGCCACCGGCGACGCGCCGAACCCCCTCTGGCAGTTCGACGGTTCCGTCGATCTCGTCACCCCGTGAGAGAAGGCTGATCATGCAGGTCACACGACAGCGTCGGGTCCAGCCCGTGCGCCGTTCGCCCCTGGCCGGCAGGAGCCGGACCGCGCGACGCGCGGTCGCCGCCTCCGCCGCCGTGGTGGTGCTCGCGATCGCCGGGACGGCGTCGGCCGACACGGCGGTCTTCCACGACCACCAGGTGGGCACCCGGTACGGCAACGGCCTGCAGATCTCGTCGGACCAGTCACTCAAGCCGCTCGGCAGCGAGCTGGTGACCAAGTTCGGCAAGATCATGGGTTCCACCACGAGCCCCGACGGCCGGTTCCTCGCGGCGAGCAGCACCGACGCGTCCGTCGCGGTGCAGGTGTTCGACCTCAAGTCCTACAAGCTGATCTGGACCGTCGGGACCGCGTCGTTCGTCAACCAGAAGCTGGCCGATGCGAGCGTCGGTCAGGAGGGTCCGACCTACTCACCCGACGGCAAGTTCCTCTGGCTCCCCCAGCTGGCCGGCTTCACCCGCTTCGCGGTGGCCGCGGACGGCACCCTCGGCACCGCCACCGCGATCCCGCTGCCGGTGGTCGCCGGGCACCAACCGTTGCCCGGCAAGGCCGCGTTCTCCGCGACCGGGAAGACGCTGTACGTGCCGGTCAACGGCCAGAACACCGTCGTCTCGCTCGACGCCGCCAGCGGGAAGGTCACCCGCACCTGGAACGTCGGCATCGCGCCGCGGTCGGTCGTCGTCGTCGGCTCGAAGCTGTTCGTGAGCAACGAGGGCGGCCGGCAGGCGTTGCCCGGTGAGACCACGATCAACTCGTACGGCTCGGAGGTTCCGGCCGACGGTTTCCTCGGTACGTCGACCACCGGCACGGTCAGCGTCATCGACACGAGCAAGACCACGACGAAACCCAAGACCATCGCGGTCGGGCTGCACCCCACCGCGTTGCACGTCGCCGGCAACGCGCTGTACGTCGCGAACACCAACAGTGACACCGTCTCGGTCGTCGACATCGCGCACGAGCAGGTCGTGCAGACGATCACGACGCAGCCGTGGCCGTCGTCGACGGTCGGGTACGAGCCGAACGCGATCACGACCACCACGGACGGCCACCTGCTCGTCACGCTCGGCCGGGCCAACGCGGTGGCGGTGTTCCGCTACACCAGCAACGCGCAGGAGCCCGTCAGCTACATCGGTCTGCTGCCCACCGACTACTACCCCGCGGACATCGCCGTGGCGAACGGCGGGATCGTCGTCACCAACACCCGCGGGATCGATGCCCGCGGCCCCGAACTGACCGTGAGCAAGGGACCCGGCACGGTGCCGGTGACCGATCACGGCACGCACAGCACGACTGCGTCGCTGACCCGCTTCACGCTGCCGAGCGACCAGTCGACGGTGAGGCAGACCACCACGGTCTTCGCGCAGAACGCCTGGGGAACCGACGACGTCGCGCAGGCCGGGGGATCGTCCGCCGCACCGGTCGCGGTGCCGGTCCGGCTGGGGGACCCGTCGACCATCAAGCACGTGTTCCTGCTGGTGAAGGAGAACCGCACCTACGACCAGGTCTACGGCGACGACAGCCGGGGCAACGGCGACCGCACGCTCGCGCAGTTCGGTGCACAGGTCACGCCCAACCAGCACGCGCTCGCCAAGCAGTTCGGCCTGTACGACAACACCTACGACATCGGCACGAACTCGGCCGAGGGCCACAACTGGCTGATGCAGGGCGACAACCCGGAGTACACCGAGTCCGACGCCGGCGAGTACGAGCGCAGCTACGACACCGAGGACGACGTCCTGGGCCACCAGCGCTCGGGCTTCCTCTGGACCGGAGCGGAGCAGGCGGGCCGCACGGTGCGCGACTTCGGGGAGTTCACCCAGTTCGAGACCAAGCCCAGCACCGCGACGTGGCAGCAGTACTACTGCGCCGCGACCTCGGTCGACCAGGGCGCGGACCCGAGCATCCTCACCGCTCCGTCCATCAAGCAGGACACCGAGTCGCCCATCCCGTCGCTGAACGCGGTGACCAACCACGACTACCCGAAGTTCGACACCGACATCCCCGACCTCTACCGGTACGAGATCTGGAAGAAGGAGTTCGAGGCGAAGGGGCCCGCGAACCTCAACATGTTCTGGCTCTCGAGCGACCACACCGGCGGCACCCCGGACCCGGTGGCGCAGGTCGCCGACGGTGACCTCGCGGTGGGCAAGATCGTCGACGAGATCTCGCACAGCAAGTACTGGGCGAGCTCGGCGATCTTCGTGGTCGAGGACGACAGCCAGGACGGCGTCGACCACGTCGACGGCCACCGCGCCCCCATCCAGGTGATCAGCCCGTGGGCCGCGCACGGGGCGGTCGACAGCACGTACTACACGCAGCTGAACATGGTCCGCACCATCGAGCAGATCCTGGGTGCCCAGCCGCTCAACCAGAAGCTCGCGGCCGCCACGCCGATGTACGGCGCGTTCACCAAGACCGCGAACCCCGCGCCGTTCACCGCGGTGCCGAACAAGATCTCGCTGACGCAGGGTGTCACCCCCGCGCCGGCGTGCGGCGCCGACACCCTGGGCGCCACGGGAGCCGCGGCGGCGCAGGTCGCGGCGGCGAACACCGCGGCGACGACGGTTCCCACGGCCGAGCAGCCGGTCGCGGAGCAGTGGGCCGCGTTGGCGAAGGACCAGCGCTTCACCGGCAACGCGGCGATCCCGGAC
>CAXUNA010000184.1:0-7524 GCA_964252095.1 uncultured Jatrophihabitans sp.
GCCGGCCCCAGTCGTCGGTGGCGAGCCGCACGGTCACCCAGGACTCGTCGCCGGCGTTCGGCACGACGACCGAGCCCGTCGGCACCGGCCCGTCGACGACCAACCGGTCGCCGTCGAGGACCGCCGCGGTGACCGGGCCGCCGGGCAGCACCGCGACGGTGAAGGCGTGCGGCCGCTGCGCGGGCGGGCCCGCCAACGGCGGCTCCAACCCGAGCGTCACGTCGGCGTCGGCGTCGGCCGTCACCGTGACGATGTCGACGCCCGCACTGCGCAACCAGGCGTCGGCCCAGCGGGCGAGGTCGTCGGGCGACGGTCCCGGCCCGTCGGGCGACAGGTGTCCGGCCCACGCGCCGAGCAGGTCGGCGAACGTCGCGTTGCCGTACGCGTGGGCGCCGATGTGCTGGCGCAGACCGCCGAGGAAGGCCTCGTCACCGAGGTAGGCGGCGAGCTGTTGCAGCACGCTCGCGCCCTTCGCGTACGAGATGCCGTCGAAGTCGTCGAGCGCCGAGGACGTGTCGTGCGCGCCGTTGCCCGCGACCGGGTGCGTGGAACGGCGCCGGTCGGCCGCGTACCCCCACGCCTTGCGGGAGGCGGAGAAGTCCTCGTAGACCGGCAGATCGGTGATGGTGCTGCTCACCCGGTGCGAGAGGTACTCGGCGAACGACTCGTTGAGCCAGAGATCGTCCCACCACCGCATCGTCACGAGGTCGCCGAACCACATGTGCGCCATCTCGTGCACGACCGTGGTGGACCGGCTGATCAGCTGCTCGTCGGTGGGCCGGGCGCGGAAGACCAGCTGGTCGCGGAACGTCACGCAACCGGGGTTCTCCATCGCGCCCCAGTTGAACTCGGGCACGAAGACCTGGTGGTACTCGCCGAACGGGTAGTCCACGCCGAACAACTCGTGGAAGGCGTCGAGCGAATCCGCTGTCAACTGCAACAGTCCCGCCGCGTCGCGGTCGAGCTCCGCGGCCAGTGAGCGGCGGGCGTGGACGCCCAGTGGGATCCCCGCGTGCTCACCGAGCACGCTGTGCCACGGGCCACCCACGAGCGTGACGTGGTACGTCGAGATCGGCGCGGTGGTCGCGAGTCGCCAGTGGCCGGGGGAGTCCTGCGTGGCCGCGCCGTTGCCGACCACGGTCCAGTCCGCGGGGCAGGTGACCTCGACGTCGTAGGTGGCCTTGAGATCGGGCTGGTCGAAGCAGGCGAACCACCGCTTGGCGTTGTCGACCGCCGAGGTCGCGCAGAGGTACACGGCGTCGTCGGCGGGATCCACGAAGTGGTGGAGTCCCTCGCCGTCGTGGGAGTACCGCATCCGGGTCTCGACGACCAGCTCGTGCGCGCCGCCCAGGTCCGTGAGGGGGAAACGGCGATCGGCGTACGCCCCGGTGTCGAGCGCGACGCCGTCGAGCGTCACGGAGAGCAGGTCGGCCGGGTCGAGGTCGAGGAACGTGCTCGGGGCGTGGGCGGTGAAGCGGATCGTGCTGCGCGACGCGAAGGTGTCACCGGCGGCCGGCAGGTCGAACCGCAGCGCGTAGCTCGCGACGTCGACCGCGGCGCCGCGGGTGGTCGCTTCGTGGAACGTGAGTCCTGCCATGTCCGATGACCCTAGGCCAGCAGACGTGGGGAGTCCTGCCCGCGGCGGGTGCCGCGTTCACAAAAGCGAAACCTGACCGGGTGCTCACGGAAACGTTGTCTCGTCAATCTGTTGCCCGGCGCGCGACACACGTGCGCCGCCGCCCCGGCCCCGGAGGGGTCGCGGCGGATCCTGAGCGCCCTGGGGGGGAGCATTCGTGACCGATTTGGATACCGGCAACACTGCGTGGCTGCTTGTGTCGGCCGCGTTGGTGCTGTTGATGACGCCGGGTCTGGCGTTCTTCTACGGCGGCATGGTCCGTAGCAAGAGCGTGCTGAACATGCTGATGATGAACTTCATCTGCCTGGCGATCGTCACGGTCCTGTGGACCCTGTTCGGTTTCTCGATGGTCTTCGGTGAGACCCGCTGGGGCGGTCTGGTCGGCTGGACGAGCAGCTTCGCCGGTCTCGGCAACCCGAAGGCGATCCTCGGCTCGACCACCTCGGCCGGCATCCCGACGCTCGTCTTCGCGATGTTCCAGTTGATGTTCGCGGTCATCACTCCCGCACTGATCACCGGGTCGATCGCCGACCGCACCAAGTTCTGGGGCTGGTCGGTCTTCGTCCTGTTCTGGTCGGTCCTCGTGTACTTCCCGGTCGCCAACTGGGTGTTCGGCACCGGCTGGATCCTCAACAAGCTCGGTGCCGAGGACTTCGCCGGTGGCACCGCCGTCCACATCAACGCCGGTGCGGCTGCCCTCGCACTGTGCCTGGTGCTCGGCAAGCGCGTCGGCTGGCGCCGTGACCCGATGAAGCCGCACAACGTGCCGTTCACCCTGCTCGGTGCGGCGTTGCTGTGGTTCGGGTGGTACGGCTTCAACGCCGGTTCGGAACTCGCGGCGGACAGCACCGCCGCCCTCGCGTTCACCACGACCACGGTCGCGACCGCCACGGCGATCCTCGGCTGGCTGATCGTGGAGCAGTTCCGCGACGGCAAGCCGACCACCATCGGCGCCGCCTCCGGCGCCGTCGCCGGCCTGGTCGCCATCACCCCGGCCTGTGCCTTCGTCTCTCCGCTCGGCGGTGCGGCGATCGGGTTGATCGCAGGCATCGTGTGCGCCCTCGCGGTCGGCCTGAAGTACAAGTTCGGCTACGACGACTCGCTCGACGTCGTGGGTGTCCACCTCACCGGTGGGCTCATCGGCACCCTGCTCATCGGGTTCTTCGGCTTCGACCACGGCTCGCAGCAGATCGGCAAGCTCAAGTACTTCCGGGGTCTGTTCTACGGCGGTGACGCGTCCCTGCTGGGCAAGCAGGCGGTGGCCGCGGTCGTCGTCATGGCGTGGTCGTTCATCATCGCCTTCATCCTCGGCACGATCCTCAAGAAGCTGGGGGCGTTCCGGGTCAGCGAGGAAGCCGAGATCACCGGCGTCGACGAGACCGAACACGCCGAGAGCGCCTACGCCTTCACCACGACGTTCGGTACTGGCACGCTGACCGGCGCCGCTGCGAGTCACGCCGCTGCAGAGAGGGACTGACAATGAAGCTGGTCACCGCGATCATCAAGCCGTTCAAGCTCGACGACGTGAAGGCGGCCCTGGAGGTCATCGGAGTCGCCGGTCTCACCGTCAGCGAGGTGCAGGGCTTCGGCCGGCAGAAGGGCCACACGGAGGTCTACCGGGGGGCGGAGTACACCGTCGACCTGGTGCCCAAGGTGCGCGTCGAGGTCCTGGTCAGCGACGACGCCGCCATTGCGGTGCTCGACGCCGTCTCGGAGGCCGCCCGCACCGGCAAGATCGGCGACGGCAAGGTCTGGATCACGCCGATCGAGTCGCTCGTCCGGGTGCGGACCGGCGAGCGCGACGCCGACGCGCTCTAGGCGTCCGCCATCGCACGACGACCCGTCCGGTGCCCCCGGCCCCCCCCCCCCCCCCCCCGCCGGGGCGGGGGGCACCGGTGCGTCGCCGGGGTGAGGTCCGGTGACGGTCCGCCCCGTGGACGCGCGCAGGCCGGTCACACCTGGCACGATCCGGGCTGTGCGGGCCGACATCGTCGCCGACCTGTCGCTGAGCCCGGGCCAGCGCCGGGCCGCGCTGGTCGACGCCGCCGACACCTGGCTCACCGAACTGTTCGCGGCCGCGGTCGACGGACACGGGAACGCCGACCTCGCCGGCATCGCGTTGGTGGCGGTGGGCAGCTACGGCCGGGGGCAACTCGCGCCGTTCTCCGATCTCGACCTGGTGCTGCTGCACGACAAAGCCCTGCTGCCCAAGGGTTTTCCGCCGATCGGTGACGTCGCCGACCGGATCTGGTACCCGGTGTGGGACAGCCGGATCGGCCTCGACCACGCCGTGCGCACCCCGGCCGAGGTGCAGGCCGTCGTCCGCGACGACCTCAAGGCCCAGCTCGGTCTGCTCGACCTGCGGCACATCGCGGGCGATGCGGGCCTGTCCGCGCGGACCCGCTCGCTGGTGCTCGACCGTTGGACCGCCACCGCCCCGGAGCGGGTCGGTGAACTGGTCGCCGACGCCACGGCCCGCTGGCGGATCGCCGGCGACGCCGCGTTCCTGCTCGAACCCGATCTCAAGGAGTCGCGCGGCGCGCTGCGCGACATCGGCCTGCTGCGGGCCCTCGCGCGCGCCCAGCTCGTCGACCTGCCCGCCGCGGTGCGCGAGGACGAGCAACGGCTGCTCGACATCCGCACCGCCCTGCAGACGGTCACGGGACAACCGAGCGGGATCCTGCGGCTGCAGGAGCAGGCCGCGGTGGCGGAGCAGGTCGACCTGCCCGACGCCGACGCCGTGCTGCGGGTGGTCAACGAGACCGCCCGCGGTGTCGCCCACACCATCGACGACGCCGTCCGCCGGACCACCCGGCGCACCGCGGCGACGTCGGGGTCGTCCGGTCTGGGCAACGGGCTGCGCAAGCTGATCGGCCGCGGTGCCCCGTCGCCGAACGAGCGCACCCCGCTCGCCCGCGACGTCGTGGCCCAGGGCGGCGAGGTCGTCCTCGCCCGCGACGCCGACCCGTGGGCCGACCCCGTGCTGGTGCTGCGCGCGGCCCGGGCGGCCGCCGAGAACGACCTGCCGCTCTCACCGTTCACCCTCGAGCGGCTCGCGACCGAGGCCGCGCCGCTGCCACAGCCGTGGTCGGCCACCGCCCGCGGGGAGTTCGTCCGGCTGCTGGGTCAGGGCCGGTCCACGGTGCCGGTGGTCGAGGCGCTCGACGCCGCGGGGCTGTGGGAACCGCTGCTCGCCGAGTGGTCCGAGGTGCGGTTCCGGGCCCAGCACAACCCGGTGCACCGCTTCACCGTCGACCGCCACCTGCTCGAGACCGCCGCCGAGGCGGCCGACCTGGTCCGCGACGTCGACCGGCCCGACCTGCTGCTCGTGGGGGCGCTGCTGCACGACATCGGCAAGGGCCGCCCGGGTCGCGACCACTCCGAGGTCGGCGGCGAGATGGTCGAGATCATCGCGGCCCGGATGGGGTTCCCGCCCGAGGACGTCGCCGTGCTCGCTGACCTCGCCCGGTTCCACCTCCTGCTGCCCGACACCGCGACCCGTCGCGACCTCGACGACCCCGTCACCGTCACCGCGACCGCCGACGCCGTCGGCAGCCGCGGCACGCTGGAACTGTTGCACTCGCTGTCGATCGCCGACGCCGCGGCCACCGGCCAGGCGGCGTGGAGTCCGTGGAAGGCGCGGTTGATCGCGGACCTGGTGCGGCGCACCTCGCGGGTGTTGCAGGGTGCACCGTTGCCGCCGCCCGCCGAGCTCCCGGAGCACCTCGCCGAACTGGCCGCCAGCGGCCGCACCAGTCTGACGATGACCGGCGACCCCGCGGGCGACGGCGCGAGCGTGGACGTCGTCTCGTCCGACCGGCCGGGGGTCCTCTCCGTCACCGCCGGCGTCCTCGGCCTGCACTCGCTCGACGTCCAGTCGGCCACCATCCGCACGGTCGGGGGCACGGCCGTCAACTCGTTCCACGTCGTCTCGCGGTTCGGGTCGACGCCGGACGTTACCGTCATGCGCGGCGACCTCGAGCGCGCCCTCGGCGGCGCCCTGCCGATCGACGACCGGCTGCGGTCCAAGGAGCGCACCTACGCGGTCGGTGACGACCCCGCGCCCTCGCCGGCCCACCGGGCGCCGGTCATCACCTGGCTCGACGACGCCGCGAGCGACGCCACCGTGCTCGAGGTCCGCACCGACGACGCGATCGGGCTGCTGTTCCGCGTCACCCGCGCCCTGGAGTCCAACGGCGTGGACATCCGCGCCGCGCGGGTGTCGTCGCTCGGCCGGGCGGTGGTCGACGTCTTCTACCTCACCACCGGTGACGGCGCGCTCGTCGGCGACGACCTGCGCCCACAGCTCGCCGATCTCGTCCGCCGCGCCACCGCCGCGTCCGTCTGACCGGGGTCGTCCGACCGGGGTCACCCGGGGCAGGCCCCGGAGGGCGCCCACGTCGCTGGGATACGGTCCGCACATGGCGTCGTTGCCCGGTCTGGATCTGTCCGCCGTCGCGACCTGGCTCGACGGCGAGCGACCGGGGCTGCGGGCGGGGGAGTTGCACGGTGAGGTGATCGCCGGCGGCAAGTCGAACCTCACCTACCGGGTCACGGACGGCGAGCACGTCTGGGCGGTCCGCCGGCCGCCGCTCGCGCACGTGCTGCCCACCGCCCACGACATGGCGCGGGAGTACCGGGTGATCACCGCGCTCGCCCCCACCGACGTCGCCGTGCCCGGGACCGTGGCACTGTGCACCGATCCCGAGGTCGTCGGGGCGCCGTTCTACGTCATGGAGTTCGCCGACGGCATCCTGTTCGACACGCCCGAGCGCACCGAGGCGCTCGACCATGCGGGGGCCCGGCGCTGCGGTGAGCGGCTGGTCGACACGCTGGTGCGCCTGCACGCGGTCGACCCGGCGTCGGTGGGGCTCGCCGACTTCGGCCGGCCCGAGGGCTTCACCGCACGGCAACTCAAGCGCTGGAAGCAGCAGTGGGACGCCTCGGTGACGCGCGAGCTGCCGGTGGTCGACGACGTCGTGGCGGGGCTGTCCGCCCGGTTGCCCACCCACGGCGACGGCACCGTCGTGCACGGGGACTACCGGCTCACCAACGTCCTCATGACGCCCGACGCCGAGCGGGTCACCGCCGTCCTCGACTGGGAGATGGCCTCGCTCGGCGACCCGCTCATGGACGTCGGGCTGCTCGTCGTCTACCACCGGATGGCGGCCGGGCCGAACGACCTGATGCCGGTGATGGACGCCGCTGCCGGGTTCCTCTCCGGTGACGAGCTGGCCGCGCTGTACGGCGAGCGCTCCGGCCGCACCGTCGACCCCTGGTACGTCGCGTTCGGCTACTTCAAGCTCGCGGTGATCTCCGAGGGCATCCACGCCCGGTTCCTGCAGGGCAAGACCGTCGGGGAAGGTTTCGCGCACATGGGTGAACGGGTCGGGCCACTGTTGCACAGTGCACTGGAGGAGCTGGCGTGAGACTCGGTCTGACCGTCCCGCTCGACGGCGTGCCGCTGCACGCGATGCGCGAGTTGCTGCCGGCGATCCGGGCCGCGGGTTTCGACGAGCTGTGGTCGTCCGAGGTCGCGGGACTCGACGGTCTCACCCCGCTGACGCTCGCGGCCGCGTGGGATCCCGACGTCCGGCTCGGCACCGCGGTGCTGCCGGTGTTCACGCGGGGCCCGGCCCTGCTGGCGATGACCGCGGCCGCCATGGCCGAGGCGGCGCCGGGTCGCTTCACCCTCGGCATCGGCTCGTCCAGCCCGGCCGTCGTCCAGCAGTGGAACGGCATCGCGTTCGAGCAGCCGTTCGCCCGCAGCCGCGAGGTGCTGCGGTTCCTGCGCGCGGCGCTCGCGGGGGAGAAGGTCGACTCGGACGCCCTCGGCGTCAAGGGTTTCCGGCTCGAGCGCCCACCGGTCGAGCCGGAAACCCTTGACG
>CAXUNA010000185.1:0-2188 GCA_964252095.1 uncultured Jatrophihabitans sp.
CCAACACCCCCGACACCGCCAAGACCGAGCTCGCCGAGGCGGGCGGGCTGGGCGGGGTGTTCTCGGTCGTCGGGGCGGCCTCGCTCAACGCGCTGCAGAAGATCGCGGTGACCAAGACCCGGCTGAAGATCCCGTTGATCTTCGGCCTCGACGTCATCCACGGCTACACGACGAACTTCCCGATCCCGCTGGGGCAGGCGAGCAGCTGGGACCCGTCGGTCGGCAACACCGACGCGACGCTGTCGGCCGCCGAGGCCCGCCGCAGCGGCATCCACTGGACCTACGCGCCGATGATGGACGTCACCCACGAGCCACGCTGGGGCCGGATCGCCGAGGGCAACGGCGAGGACCCGTACCTCACCAGCCAGTTCGCTGTCGGCAAGGTGCAGGGCTACCAGGGCACCGACTACGCGGCCGCCGACCGGCTCGCCGCCTGCATGAAGCACTTCGTCGGGTACGGCGGCACCGAGGGCGGGCGCGACTACAACACCGTCGACGTCTCGATCCAGCGGCTGCACAACCTGTACCTGCCGCCGTTCCTCGCCTCGGTGCAGGCGGGCGTCGCCACCGTGATGGCGTCGTTCAACACCGTCAGCGGGGTGCCGGCGCACGGCAACAGCTACACGCTGCGCGACGTGCTCAAGGGCAGCTACGCGTTCGACGGCTTCGTGGTCAGCGACTACACGGGCATCCAGGAGCTCATCCCCCACGGCCTCGCC
Source organism: uncultured Jatrophihabitans sp. (assembly GCA_964252095.1). Taxonomy (GTDB): domain Bacteria; phylum Actinomycetota; class Actinomycetes; order Mycobacteriales; family Jatrophihabitantaceae; genus CAXUNA01. The sequence continues at coordinate 720 of CAXUNA010000185.1, forward strand.
GGCAGCGGGAAGACGGCCGCGCTGGCGGGCGTCACCGCCGGCGTCGACATGGAGATGACCAGCACGAACTACCGGCTGTACGGGCCGGCGCTGCTGGCGTCCGGCGCGATCACCACCGCCCAGGTCGACGACGCCGTCCGCCGCCTGCTGCGGATCAAGATCCGGCTCGGCCTGTTCGAGCAGCCGTACGTCGACGCCACCAAGGAGGTCAAGACGGTCTCCGCGGCCAACCGGGCCGCGGCGCGCCGGCTCGGCGCCCGTTCGATCGTGCTGCTGAAGAACGACGCCGTCAGCGGCTCACCGGTCCTGCCGATCCCCGCGGCCACCACGAAGGTCGCGCTCATCGGCCCGCTCGCCCGCGCGACCTACGACCTCAACGGGACCTGGTCGGGCCTCGGCGTCGGCGCGGGGACCACACCGCCGGTGACGCCCGAGAAGGGGCTGCAGGACGCCGGCAAGACCGTCCTCTACGCCCAGGGCAGCAACGTCAACGACACCGACACCTCGATGATCGCGGCGGCCGTGAAGCTCGCGAAGAGCGTGTCGATGGCGGTCCTCGTGGTCGGCGAGACCGCGGACATGAGCGGCGAGGCATCGGCCCGGTCGAACATCGGGCTGCCGGGCGTGCAGCTGGAACTGGTCCGGCAGGTCGCGGCGGCGCAGCCGCGCACCGTGGTCGTGCTCGTCAACGGCCGGCCGCTGACCCTCACCGAGGTCGCCGCGGCCGTGCCGGCCATCGTCGAGGCCTGGGCGCCGGGGGTGGAGGCGGGGCACGCGATCGCCGACGTCCTCACCGGTGCGGTGAACCCCGGCGGCAAGCTGCCCGTCTCGTTCCCGCGGGCGGTCGGCCAGGTGCCGATCTACTACAACCACGAGAACACCGGTCGGCCGTACGACCCGAACAACAAGTACACGAGCAAGTACCTCGACCTGCCCGACGGCCCGCTCTACGCCTTCGGACACGGGCTCTCGTACACGACGTTCGGGCTCGCGAACCTGCGGGTCTCCAGCACGTCGCTCGCCCGGAGCAACGGCACCGTGGACGTGACGGTCGACGTCACGAACACCGGCCAGCGCACGGGTGACGAGGTCGTGCAGCTCTACATCCACGACCCGGTCGCGTCGATCGTGCAGCCGGTGCGCCGGCTGCGCGGGTTCCAGCGGGTGACGCTCGCCAAGGGCGCCACCCAGACCGTGACGTTCCGGATGACGCCGCACGACGTCGGGTTCTTCGACAACGACGCCACCTTCCTCATCGAGAAGGGCGACATCGAGCTCTACGTCGGCACGAGTTCCGACGACGCGACGTCACTCACCACGACCATCCAGGTGGTCTGAGGCGCGACCCCGGTGGTTCGCACCCTCCCGCGTCCGACGCGGGAGGGTGCGAGACCACGACAGCCCGACCCACGCACGACGACCGCCCCCGGGGCCCCCCCCCCCGGGGGCCCCCCCGGGGCGGGGGGGGG
>CAXUNA010000185.1:2198-7116 GCA_964252095.1 uncultured Jatrophihabitans sp.
CTATAGCTCAGCTGGGAGAGCGCCTGCATGGCATGCAGGAGGTCGACGGTTCGAGCCCGTCTAGCTCCACTTCACAGAACCCCCGCAAACGCGGGGGTTCTTTCGTTTCGGGGGTCGGGCCCGGGGCCCCCCGCCGGGGGTGGCCCGCGGGGGCCCGTCGGTGGTGCGGGTGGAGCTCAGCCGCAGAAGCTGTTGCCGCAGGCGCAACCGCCGCCGGCGTTGGGGTTGTCGATGGTGAACCCCTGCTGCGAGATCGTGTCGGTGAAGTCGATCGTGGCGCCGCCCAGGTACGGGGCGCTCATGCGGTCGACGACGACCGGCACGCCGTGCGGCTCGAAGACGATGTCACCGTCGAGCGAGCGCTCGTCGAAGAACAGCTGGTACTGCAGGCCCGAGCAACCGCCGGGCTGGACGGCGACGCGCAGACGCAGGTCGTCGCGGCCTTCCTGTTCGAGCAGCTCGCGCACCTTGCCGGCCGCGAACTCGGTGAGCCCCAGGTCGCCGGTGACGGTCTCGGTGGCAGTGGTCTCGACGGGCGTGGTGACGGCCTCGGTTGCGGTCAAGATGAACTCCCCAGAAGTGCGGTGGTCGCGTGGCGGCCGGCCGGCCGCGGTGGACGTTGATCGATCGTACGCCCGGGCACGTGGGCCGGGCGGTACGTGGGGCCACAACGTCGGGCCCCTTCCGGGTTGTTCCGTCCCGACCGGGAGGTCGGGGGCCGAGATCGCCCCGGACGCTCATCTCCACCCGTTATCCTGCGGGCCGTGAAGCTGCTCCCACGACGTGGCGCCGACGCCGCCGAGGCCGCTGTCCCCGTCGAGGTGGCGCCCGAGCCCTCGACCGACGGGCGCAAGGGCCGTCCCACGCCGAAACGCCGCGAGGCGGGCGGGGGGGCCCGCGGGCCGGCGGCCCCGCCGCCGCGCACCCGCAAGGAGGCCTACAAGTTCCAGAAGGAACAGACGGCCCGGGGCAAGACGACGGCGGCGCCCGGTGGACGCGGGATGTCCCGCGACGCCTACCGGGAGGCGCTGCGCAAGGGCGACCCGAGCGTCCTGCCCAAGCGGGACCAGGGCCCGCTCAAGGCGCTCGCCCGCGACTACGTCGACACCCGTCCGATGCTCTCGAACTACCTGCTGCTGGCGTTCGTCCCGCTGATCCTCGGCCCCTTCGTGGCGCGCGGGAACGCAGCCGTCGGCCAGTACCTGCAGCTCGCGACCTTCGCCATCCTCGTCGTCGTCGTGGTCGAGTGGATCTTCACCGGCCGCAAGCTGCGCAAGGTCGCCGCCGAGCGCGGGATACCCGTCACCGGCTCGAACCTGTCGATCGGCTTCTACGCCGGCAGCCGCGCCTACCTGCCCCGTCGCTGGCGGATGCCGGCGGCCCGGAAGGCACGCGGCGACAGCTTCTGAGGACGCCTGCGTAGGTTCGGGGCGTGGAATTCCGACGCCTCGGCCGCAGCGGCCTGACCATCTCCGAGATCGCCTACGGCAACTGGCTCACGCACGGCAGCCAGGTCGAGGAGGACGCGGCGACCGCGTGCGTGCGGGCCTCGCTCGAGGCCGGCATCACCACCTTCGACACGGCCGACGCGTATGCGAACACCGCTGCCGAGACCGTGCTGGGCACGGCGCTGGCCGGTGAGCGTCGGGAGGGCCTGGAGATCTTCACGAAGGTCTTCTTCCCCACGGCCGAGAAGGCCCACAACGACAAGGGCCTCGGGCGCAAGCACATCACCGAGTCGATCAACGGGTCACTGCGCCGGCTGCAGACCGACTACGTCGATCTCTACCAGTGCCACCGGTTCGACCACACGACGCCGCTCGAGGAGACGATGAGCGCGCTCGCGGACCTCGTCCACGCCGGCAAGGTGCTCTACCTCGGCGTCAGCGAGTGGACCGCCGACCAGATCCGCCGCGCGGCGGACCTCGCCCGCGAACTACACGTCCCGCTCGTGTCGAACCAGCCGCAGTACTCGATGCTGTGGCGGGTCATCGAGCAGGAGGTCGTCCCGGCGTCCGAGGAGCAGGGGCTCGGTCAGGTGGTGTGGTCGCCGATCGCGCAGGGTGTGCTGACCGGCAAGTACCAGCCGGGTGAGCAGCCGCCGGCGGGGTCGCGGGCGACCGACGACAAGGGCGGCTCGGACATGATCAGCCGCTGGCTCTCGCAGGACGACCTGCTGCGCCGGGTGCAGCAGCTGCGCCCGATCGCCGACGGCGTGGGGCTGTCGATGGCCGCCCTGGCAGTGGCGTGGGTGCTGCAGAACCCCAACGTGGGCACGGCGATCATCGGCGCGAGCCGGCCGGAGCAGATCGCCGACAACGTCACCGCCGCGGGCGTCACGCTCGACGCCGACGTGCTGGCCGCGATCGACGACGTCCTCGGCGACACCGTCACGCGCGATCCCGCGCTCACGGGGCGCTGAGCACGCGCGTCCACTTCGTCGACGTGTCGGTGACGTCGAACCCCAGCCGACCGTAGAGCTGCCGCGGCCAGTCGTCGGTCTCGGCGACGAGGAAGACGGTGGTCGCGCCGTGCTCGGCTCGCGCCCGTTCGGCGGCCGCGCGGACCAGCCGGCTGGCGTGCCCCCGGCCGCGGAACTCCCCGAGCGTGACGACCTCCTCGATCTGCGCGGTGTCGCCGCGCACGAACAGGTCGCAGCCCGCCTGCGCCACGCCGTCGTCGCCGCCGACGGCGAGGAAGGTGCAGTCGGCCGCCGTGACCGAACTGCGCGCGCGTCCGGCGAGTTCGCGGCGTACCGCGGGGTCCTGCCCGGGTGTGTCCGCGGCCGCGACCCGCTCCGCGAACGCGATCCGCTGCTCCAGGTCGAGGGTGACCACCCTCGACGCCCGCGGCCGGTCGGGGTCGGGCGACCGGCGCTGGGTCATGATCACGAGGTCGCCGCGCGCGTAGCCCGCATCGGTCAGCGCGGCCGCCAGCCCGTCCGGGGGCGGCCCGATCTCGCACCGTCGGTGTCCGAACGAGGCCAAGACGTCGTCGGCGGCGGCGATCACCGCGGGCGGGTCCACCGGCTCGAACACCCACAGCCCGTTGTGCGCGTAGGAGTGCGGGAACCGCCGGGGCGAGAGGGCGGCGAACCCGCCGGGCGTGTCGACCACCTGCTCGGCGCGGTCGCGGGCGAACTCCCGCAGGAACACCGCCGGGTCGGTCACGGCCACACCCGGGTGGCGAGGCCCGCGTAGTCGACGACGAGACCGTCCTCGTCCACGGTGAGCTCGAAGTCGCCGTAGGTGTCGTCGTGGTAGCGCCACCCACGCTCGGCCAGCCGGGTGTAGGTCTGCTCGACGCGGGTGACCGCCAGGCTCGGCACGTCGATCCACGCCATCGCCAGGGTGGCGGCCGCGCCGGTCGCGAGCTCGCCGAGCCGTCGGATCGGGAAGGTGTTGGTCAGCGGGGTCGCCGCGACGTCGACGTCGGTGCAGCCCGCGAGCTCGGGGGCGGGCAGGCCGTCGCGGATCCAGTGCCCCTCGCCGTCGCACACCAGCTCGACCGTGGTGGCCCGCTCCGCCACCGCGGTGACGTGCACGCGGCGGGTGTGCCAGCGGGCGTCGAGATCGACACGGAAATGGCACGACGACGCGGCGTCCGGCCCGGCCAGCACCTCGGTGCCCCAGCAGGCCCAGCCGCCGGGAACCGGCGCGAGGCGCGCGACGCCGTGCCCGCGCTGGTCGTCCGCGCGGGCCCACGCCACGACCTTCGCGTCGGCCACGCTGCTACTCCGAGAGCGGCATCGGGCCGTACAGCAGGTCGTCGCCGTCGTAGAGCGACGCCGACGCCACGCCGTTCTCCGCCAGCCCGCGCCACGCCTCGCCGAACCAGCTCTCGGCGTCGCCCTGCGACGTGCTCGCGGGGGCCGTGGGGGCGTTGGCGCCGGTCAACAGGGAGCCGTCAGGACCGAAGAACCGCCAGGTGAAGCTCACCCGCACACCTTAGGCGAGCTGGGCGCGCTCGAGCCGGACGCTCGGGGTGGCGGCGACGTCCGACGGCGAGGGCTCGGCGTCCGATCGCACGAGCAGGTCCCCGACGGCGGCGATCATCGCGCCGTTGTCGGTACAGAGGTTCATCGGCGGCACCCGGAGCTCGATGCCCGCGGCCGCGCACCGCTCCTCGGCCAGCGCCCGCACCCGGCTGTTGGCGGCGACTCCCCCGACCACGACGAGGGTCTCGACGTCCGCCTGCCGGCACGCCCGCAGCGCCTTGGTGGTCAGGACGTCGGCGACGGCCTCCTGGAACGACGCCGCGACGTCGGGCACGTGGATCTCGCGGCCCGCGGCCCCGGCCCGCTCGACGTGTCGCGCGACGGCCGTCTTCAGCCCGGAGAACGAGAACCCCAGCGGCGGGTCGGACGGGCCGGTGAGCGGACGGGGGAAGGCGACGGCCGTCGGATCGCCGTCCCTCGCGGCCTTGTCGATCGACGGACCGCCCGGGTAGGCGAGGCCGAGCACCCGGGCGACCTTGTCGAACGCCTCGCCGGCGGCGTCGTCGAGGGTGTCGGACAGGTGCACGACGGGGTCGTTCACCAGGTCGCCGACGTGCAGCAACGAGGTGTGGCCGCCGGACACGATGAGCACGATCGACTGCTCGGGCAACGGTCCGTGCGCGAGGGTGTCGGCCGCGGCGTGCCCCGCGAGGTGGTGCACCGCGTAGAGCGGGACGCCGAGGCTCAGGGCGGTCGCCTTCGCGGCGGCGACCCCGACGTGCAGGGCGGTGGCGAGCCCCGGCCCGGCCGTCACGGCCACGGCGCCGACGTCGGAGGGCTCCAACCCCGCGTTCGCGAACGCCTGCCGCATCACCGGCACCATCGAGCTGACGTGGGCCCGCGCCGCGATCTCCGGCACCACCCCGCCGAACCGCGCGTGCTGGTCCATCGACGACGCCAGCGCCTGCCCGAGCAACTCGC
>CAXUNA010000185.1:7126-7502 GCA_964252095.1 uncultured Jatrophihabitans sp.
GTCCATCATCCCCACCCGGTCAGGTGGGCGTGATGACGGTCCGCTCGAACGGGCCGCCGTGCGCGGCGGCGTGGGCCACGGCCGCGTCGGCCCCGTCGAGCCCGAACGTCGTGACGGTGTCGGCGCCGAGATCGAACAGCCCCGCCTGCACCAGCCGCATGAACCGGCCGGCGGCCGTGCGGGGTCCCATCCACTGGCCGCGGACCGTCACCGAGTTCCGCATCAGCCACGGATACGGCAGCGCGAGATCGGCTCCACCCAGCATCCCGACACCGCCCATCAGCACCACCCGGCCGTACTCGCGGACGGTCATGACGGCGGTGCGCACCACCGAGGCGTCGACGGCCGGCGGCAGCAGGTCGAGCACGACGTCGAC
>CAXUNA010000186.1:0-7464 GCA_964252095.1 uncultured Jatrophihabitans sp.
GTGCGCTGCCGCTGGGTACTCGAGGACGTCCTCGAGTACCCAGCGGCAGCGCACGGACTTCGACGCGATCCGGACGGGTGTGCCGCCCGCGCGGCGCACCAGGTCGGCGGCGTTGCGGCGCATCGTCGGCACGTGCAGCGCGAGCACCGGGCCGTCGAGCCCGGCACACGCGGCCGCGACCGCCTCGACGGCCGCCCCGGGCTGGGGAACGACGGTCCCCTGATCACGGCGCGAAGGTCGTGCCATCTGGTCAGTCAACGGCCATCTCTCCTCGATCGACGCGGACGGGGCGGGTGGCGAAGGCCCGGGCGAGCAGCAGGACGACGGCGGCGAGCACGAGCGGCAGGAGGAAACCGAACCGCAACGACGACGCACCCACCAGCCCCACCGAGACGCCGCCCACGACCGAGCCCAGGTAGTTGAAGACGTTGACGCGGGCGACGACGGCGTCGGCCGCACCGGGTGCGAGGCCGCCGGCCGCGGAGAAGCACAGCGGCGCGACCACCGGCAGGGCCGCGCCCACCACCGCGAACCCGACGATCGCGGTGACCGGCCCGGGCGCGAGGACGACCACCACCATCCCGAGCGTCCCGACCACCGACGCGACCCGCACGGTGGCGACGATCCCGGCCCGCCGCACCACCTGGTCGCCGCCGGCGCGGGCCACCACGGACGTCGCCTGGTAGGCCGCGTACGCCAGCGCGGCGACGCTGCTCGACGCCCCCAGCGTGTCGTGCAGGTAGATCGCCGACCAGTTCGAGGTCGCGCCGTCGACGACGTAGAAGCACGCCATCGCGGCACCCAGCAACAGCACCGGCCGCCACGGGACGGTCAGCGGGGCGTCACCCGGCACCACGTCACCCGGCACCACGTCACCCGGCACCACGTCACCGGGCACCGCTGCACCCTGCACCGATCTCCCGGAGACGAGCGACCGCGCCGAGACGGCACCGAGCACCGCGACGGCCGCGCTGCCGGCCAGCACCGAGGCGGCGAGCGGCACGTCGATCCGCTCCGAGAGCGCGACCCACAGCGCGCCGACGATCCCGGCGGCCGACCACACGGCGTGGAACGAGGTGAGGACGCTGCGGCCGTACGCGTGCTGGATCGCCACGGCCTGCATGTTCGAACCGGCGTCGATCGCGCCGAGCCCGAGGCCGTAGAGCCCGAAACCCCCGATGAACACGGCACGATCAGGTGCCACGGCGATGAGGACCGACGCCACCACCACCAGCGCGAGGCCGATCCGCAACGCCACCGCGCTCGAGCGCCGGCGGGCGAGCGACTCGGCCGACACGCTTCCCGCCCCGGCGAGGATCACCACGACCAGCACCAACAGCGACACCGTGGTGTCGGCGATGTGCCAGCGGTCCTTGAACTGCGGCAGGTGCGTCAACAGGACCGCGAAGAGCAGACCCTGCGCGCCGAACGCCCCCGAGGTCGCCCACCGCGCCGCACGCCACGGCGCACCGACCTCGGTCACGACACGGGTTCCGCGAGCCCCGCGACCATCCGGGAGAAGCCCTCCAGCCCGCGCCGGGCGGCCCGGGCGTCGTGATCGATCAGCCAGCGCAGCACCACGCCGTCGAGCTGGGCCAACACCGTGCCCGTGACCTGGTCGACGGGGGTGCGCCACCGGGTACCGGTCGAACCCGCGGCGGCGACGAGGAAATCACGGACGGCGTCGTGGGAGTCACCGTACTGCCGGGTGGCGGCCTCGCGGAGGGCCGACTGCCGCAGCGCGGTCAGGGTGATCTCGTAGGTGAGCAACTGCCGCCGGGGGTTGGGTTCCAGCGCCCGCCACACACTCCGCACGCGGGTGACGTGGACGTCGTCCAGCCGGCCGCCGCGGATGGGCAGGGTCGCGGCGGCCCGCAGTTCCCGCACCATCCGGCCCGCCATCGCCCCGAGCAGGTCGTCCTTGTCGGCGAAGCAGTAGTGGACGACTCCGGTCGAGACATCGGCCTCGCGCGCCACCTCGCGTACCGTCACCGCGGCCAGGCCGTCGCGCTCGGCCACGAACAACGCGGCGTCGACGAGGGCCTCGCGCCGGTCGGTCATCCGCAGTCGCTCGGGCACGCTCGCGATCCTGGTCCGGGTCACCCGACAGGGTCAAGGCTCACGTTCAACGGTTGACATGGACATCTGTCCAAATGAAACTGCCTTCCCGTGGTAGCGACGTGGAGCAACTGGGCGAACACGGCGCACGCGACCCCGGAACGGACCGTCTGGCCCGGCAGCGTCGACGAGCTGCAGGACGCCGTCGCCGCCGCGCCCGGGCGCGTCAAGGCCGTCGGATCCGGGCACTCCTTCACCCCGATCGCGGTCACGGACGGGCTGCTCGTGCACCTCGACCGGCTCGCCGGGCTGGTCGAGGTCGACCACCTCGCGGGCACCGCCACCCTGCTTGCCGGCACGACGATCGCCGACGCGAACCGGCTCTTGGCCGCCCAGGGCCTCGCCTTCGCCAACCTCGGCGACATCGACGTCCAGACCGTCGCCGGCGCGGTCGCGACCGGCACGCACGGCACCGGCGAGCGGTTCACCGGCCTCGCCGGAATGGTCACCGCCCTCGACCTGCTCACCGCCGACGGCACCGTCCGCCGTCTCCGCGAGGGCGGACCGGACGACGACGCCTTCCAGGCCGCCCGCCTCGGTCTCGGCGCCCTCGGGATCGTCACCGCGCTGACCTTCCGGTGCGAGCCGTCCTTCCTCCTGCACGCGGTCGAGCGGCCGGCCGGGCTCGACGAGACCCTCGAGGGTTTCGACGACTGGGTCGCCCGCCACGACCACGCCGAGTTCTACTGGTTCCCCCACACCCGTCGCGTGCTGACGAAGGCCAACGACCGGGTCGACGGCCCGGCCCGACCGTTGCACCGCGCACGATCGTGGTTCGACGACGAACTGATGTCGAACACCGTCTTCGAGCGGGCCAACCGGATCGCCACCCGCACCCCGGCCGTCATCCCCCGGCTCAACCGGGTCTCCGCGCAGGCCCTCTCGGCCCGCGAGTACGTCGACGCCTCCCACCGGGTCTTCTGCTCGCCGCGCCGGGTCGTCTTCCGCGAGACCGAGTACGCGATCCCCCGCGACACCCTCGCCGGGGTGCTCGCCGAGGCACAGGCGTGGCTCGACCGCACCGGCGAGCGGGTCGCCTTCCCCGTCGAGGTCCGGGTCGCCGCGCCCGACGACGTGTGGCTCTCGACCGGCTACCGGCGACCGAACGCGTACGTCGCGTTCCACCAGTACGCGCGCCGCGACCACACCCGCTGGTTCGACGCCGTCGAGGCAATCGTCCGCGACCGCGGCGGGCGGCCGCACTGGGGCAAGTTGCACTCGCTCGCGGCGGCCGACCTCGGCCCGCTCTACCCGTGCTTCGACCGGTTCCGTGGGGTGCGCGACCGCCTCGACCCGGAACGCCGGTTCACCAACGGGTACCTCGACCGCGTCCTGGGTGGGTGACGACGCCGGATCTCCCGTGGAGCACGCCCACCTGGTAGGCACGGCACATGGCCGCCACCTCCGTCACCTCCAGCACCGTCGACGACGTCGTCCGCCGCAGCGCCGGCCGCCACCCCGACCGGGTCGCCCTGCGGTTCGCCGGTCGGGTGTGGAGCTACTCCGACCTCGACGACGCCGTCACCCGCACGGCCACCTGGCTGCTCGGGCGCGGCCTCGCGCAGGGCGACCGGGTCGCCACGTACGGCCGCAACTCCGACGCCTACCTGCTCGCGTACCTCGGCTGCGCCCGTGCCGGGCTGGTGCACGTGCCGATCAACTACGCCCTGTTCGGCGAGGAGTTGCGCTACCTGGTCACCGACTGCGGCGCGTCGTTGGTCCTCGCCGACCCCGACCTGCGCGACACGGTCGCGCCCGAGGTGCCGGACGGCGTCACGCTCGGGCTGCTCCAAGGGGACGACGACGCCCTGCTCGCGCACGCCTCCACCGGCGAGGTGGTCCGGCCCGACGTCGAGGTCGCCGACACCGACGTCGTGCAGTTCCTCTACACCTCGGGCACCACGTCGCGCCCGAAGGGCGCGGTCATGACCCACCGCGCGCTGCTGCACGAGTACCTCTCGTCGATCGTCGCGCTGGGCCTCGCCGCCGACGACGCCCCGCTGCACCCGATGCCGCTCTACCACTCGGCGCAGATGCACGTCTTCCTGCTGCCGTACCTCGCGGTCGGAGCCGAGAACCACCTCATGGCCGCACCCGACGTCCCGGAGATCCTGCGCCGCGTCGAGGAGGACGGGATCCGTGGGTTGTTCCTCGCGCCGACGGTGTGGGTGCCGCTCACGAACCACCCCGACTTCGCGACGCGTGACCTCTCCGGGTTGCGGAAGGCCTTCTACGGAGCGTCGATCATGCCGGGGACGACAGTGCAACGGTTGCAGCAGCAGTGCCCGGACGCCGGTCTCTACAACTGTTTCGGCCAGTCCGAGATCGGCCCGCTCGCCTCGGTGCTGCAACCCGCGGAGCACGCGGACCGGCCGGCGTCGTGCGGGCGCGAGGTGCTGTTCGTCGAGACCCGCGTGGTCGACGAGGACGGCCGGGACGTCGCGGCCGGCACCGCGGGTGAGCTGCTCTACCGCTCGCCCCAGCTGTGCCTCGGCTACTGGAACAAGCCGGCGGAGACCGAGGAGGCCTTCCGCGACGGCTGGTTCCACTCCGGCGACATGGTCACCAGGGACGAGCACGGATTCCTGACGGTGGTCGACCGGATCAAGGACGTCATCAACACCGGTGGGGTGCTGGTGGCCTCGCGCGAGGTCGAGGACGCGCTCTACACACACCCGGGCGTCGCGGAGGTCGCCGTCATCGGCACGCCGCACGAGCGGTGGATCGAGGCGGTGACGGCGTTCGTCGTGGTGCGCCCGGACGCCGGATCCGTCGACGAGACCGAGCTCATCGAGCACACCCGCTCGCGGATCGCCGCGTTCAAGCGGCCGAAGCGGGTGCTGTTCGTCGACGAACTCCCCCGCAACGGCTCGGGGAAACTGCTCAAGCGGGTCCTGCGCACCGGCCCCCGCGTCGCGGACGACGCGGGGGTCGGTGGCGCCGGCTGACGAACTCCCGGCTCGCCGACCCGGACTGCCGTGCGGGTCAGCCGGCGGAGCTGCCGAACTGCAGGAGCGCCGACGTCCCCGACTGGCTGACGACGGTCATCGTCGTGCCCGTCTTCGGCACCTTGACCCCGTGGTTCGGCTGGTCCGCGTACCACCAGGTCTTCGTGTCGTCGAACGTCGGAACGCCGTTCTGGCCGCGGACGTAGTTCGCGGTGCCGTTCACGTGGAGGGTGAACGAGTCGGCCTTCGCCTTGCCGAACGGGGCGTCGTACATCTGGATCCGCGACCGCCACGGCACACCCTGCAGGTTGTAGACCGTGGCCGGGTGGGCGTCGATGATCATCGCCAACCCCTCACCCGGGTGCTCGTTGGTATTGTTGTCCGACTGGGAGGTGTCCCAGTAGGTCAGCAGCACACCCTGCTGGTAGGCGTAGTGCTCGACCAGGTCGGGCGACGCCGGGCCGAACCCGAAGTTGTACGGACCGGTCCGCAGGAACCGGTCGTAACCGGTGTACGTGCGGTTCGCCGCGATGTAGTAGTTGTCGAACGCCTGCGTGAACGAGCTGCCGATGGACGTGAACCCCGCGGCGGTCCAGCCGGCGGTGCCCGACTCGGCCCCGTCGGTGAACACCGTCGTGCTGCCCGCCTTCAGCGTGACCCCGTCGGCGAAGAAACCGCCGCCGGTCACCGCGCCGTCGGTCCGGTAGAGGAACCGGAGCTGGGTGGACTTGCCGCCCACCACCGGCACCGACGCGGTCAGCCACTTGCCGTTCGTCGATCCCGTCAGCGCCGGGCGGTTGCCGCCGTCCTTCGGGAACGCCTTCCCGCCGACCGTGCCGTCGAGTGTCGTCCAGCTCGCGCCGCCGTCGGTCGACGACTGCACGTAGAGGTAGTCGTAGTCCAGTTCGATGTCGTACCGGGTCTGGAAGCTCAACGTGGCCGAGGGTTTGCCGGTGAGGTCCACCGTGCGGGTCAGCGTGGACGTGAGGTCGTCGCCCTTGCCGGACCAGAACTGTTTCGATCCGGCGTACGGGGCACCGAGGTTCGTGGTCACCTGCTTCTTCGGCAGCACGACCACCGCCGCCTGCGCGTCGGCACTGTTGTACTCGGCCGGGCCGAGCTTCACCTGACGCGACTGGCCGGCCACCACCGTCTCGTAGTCCAGCCAGCCGAGCTGCAGCTTCTGCCACGCCCCGATGTCACCGGGCCGCATGCCGATCGCCTTGTCGTTCCCGGCGCCGAGCCGGCTCTGCGCCATCAACGTCCAGTACTCGTTGTTGTTGTCGCCGAGACCCGAGGTGTCGTAGGAGTCCGGCAGGCCGAGGTCGTGGCCGTACTCGTGCACGAACACCGAGAGGCCGCCGTTCTCCGGCTGGATGGTGTAGTCGCCGATCCACAGGCCGGTGCTGCCGATCTGGGTCCCGCCGAGCTTGTTGTTCGCGGGGCCGGTGACGCCCTCGTCGGTGGCGTTGACGTACCAGCGGTGGCTCCAGATGGCGTCCTCACCGAAGATCGGGTCGCCGTCGGCCTGGTCGCCACCGGCGTGCACGACCTGGAAGTGGTCGAGGTAACCGTCGGGCTCGTTGAAGTTGCCGTCGCCGTCGAAGTCGTAGCGGTCGTACTGGTCGAACTGGGCGAGGCCGGTCTTGATCTGCGCGTCGGTCTTCCCGGCGGCCTTCTGCGAGGTGACCCACGCCTTGACGGCGTCGGCGATCAGCGCCCAGGTGTTGCTGCAGACGTTGCTGGCGCAGGGATAGCCGTCGCTGCGGCCGTAGCGCGCCTCGTTGTACGGCACCTTGACCCAGTTGGTGACGGTGCCCTGCACCGAGTAGCGGCCCGAGGACTGCGCCGAGTAGTAGTTCGCGACCGACAACGCACCGGGGTCGGTGTCGAAGTACAGGTCCTGGTAGTGCGTCTTGGTGTAGTCGGGCTGCCAGACCGTGCTGTTGTCCTTCGTCCGGTCGGGGGCGGGGATCGTGTTGTGCGACGGTCCGTCGAAGCTCGTGGGGCCGGCGGTGTCGGGGTCGGTGTCCCGGTCCGGGTAGTCCGCGGCCCGCTTGGTGCCGAACTCCGCGAGCACGACGAAGATCTGGTCGGTCCGCTCCCGCGACAGCTCGACGTACTCGGCCTTGGTGGCCGGGATCTTGGCGTCGGGAGACGCCGCCGAACCGCCGACCTTCACCACGGTGCTGCCGTTGCGCCGCTCCGGCTTCGCCCGGCCGGAGATCACGTCGGACACCGCCTTCTGGGTGAGGGCGCGACGCTTGGCCTCGAGGGGGTTCGGCAGGTCGTCGACGGCGCCGGGGGCGCTGGGCGCCGCCTGGGGGTCGACGGGCGGTGCGGCGAGGGCCTGGCTCGGGGTGACGGCGACAGCCGCCCCCGCCACCAGACCGACGCT
>CAXUNA010000187.1:0-4062 GCA_964252095.1 uncultured Jatrophihabitans sp.
GCGGGGGAGCGCAGTACCCGCAGGCCGAGCCCGCCGCCTGGCGCGCGGCGATGGAGCTCGACCTGCTCACGCCGATGGCGCTGACCCAGCTCCTCCTCCCTCAGCTGCGCGACGGCGGGGGAGCGGTGGTGAACATCGCCTCCAGCGCGGGCGTCGAGACCACCGCCTACGGCTCGCCCGAGTACGGCGCCGCCAAGGCTGGTCTGATCCGGTTCACCACCTCGGTCGCGGACTGGCGCGAGCGGTTGGGCGTGCGGGTGAACTGCCTGGTCCCGGGCTGGATCGGGCTGCCCCGCGCGCACGAGGAGCTCGCGGCGATGAGCCCGCAGCAGCGCGCCGCCACGCCGACACTCGTACCGCCCGAGGCCGTCGCCGCGCAGGTCCTGCGCCTGGCCGCCGACGACACCCTCACCGGCCGCGTGGTCACGATGCTCGACGGCGCCGAGGAGCCGGTCCTGCTGCCCTGACCCTGACCTCGGCGCGCGCCTGGTGAACGGTCTCCGGTCCGGTGCGAGGCGAGCGCCCGACATGTCCGATTCGACCGAGCTCCTGCGTGGAGGGCGGCCACGCGCGGTCGTCGACCGTGCTGCTGCCGCCCCATCCGTGTCTCACGGAGTGGGACGCAGGTTGGGATTCGATACGGTCGGGAGCATGAAGCTCGCGGTCATCCCCGGCGACGGCATCGGCATCGAGGTCACGGCCGAGGCGGTCAAGGTCCTCGAAGCGGTCGGCACGAAGATCGAGCCGACCTCCTACGACCTCGGCGCCGCCTTCTGGCACCGCACCGGCGAGACGCTGCCGGACTCGGTGCTCGAGGAGATCCGCGGGCACGACGCCATCCTGCTCGGCGCGATCGGCGACCCCTCGGTGCCGAGCGGCGTGCTCGAGCGCGGCCTGCTGCTGAAGCTGCGCTTCGCGCTCGACCACCACGTCAACCTGCGTCCGGCCAAGCTCTACCCCGGCGTGGTCGGACCGCTCGCGGGTGACCCTCTGGTCGACATGGTCGTCATCCGCGAGGGGACCGAGGGGCCGTACGCGGGGGTCGGCGGATCGTTGCGCACGGGGACGGTCCACGAGATCGCCAACGAGGTCAGCGTCAACACCGCGTTCGGCGTGGAGCGGGTGGTCCGCGCCGCCTTCGCGCGCGCCCAGGCCCGGCCGCGCCGGCACCTCACCCTCGTGCACAAGACCAACGTGCTGATCCACGCGGGTGGGCTCTGGAAGCGGATCTTCGACCGCGTGGCCACCGAGTTCCCCGACGTCACCACCGCCTACCAGCACGTCGACGCCACCACGATCTTCTTCGCCACCGACCCGGGTCGGTTCGACACGATCGTCACCGACAACCTGTTCGGCGACATCATCACCGACATCGCCGCCGCGATCAGCGGTGGCATCGGCCTCGCCGCGAGCGGGAACCTGGACGTCTCGCGCACCAACCCGTCGATGTTCGAGCCGGTCCACGGCAGCGCGCCGGACATCGCGGGCCAGGGCTTGGCCGACCCCACCGCGGCGATCCTCTCGGCGTCGATGCTGCTCGAGCACGTCGGCGAGCACGACGCGGCGGCGACGATCGAGGCGGCCGTCGCGGCCGACCTGCTCGTGCGGGACCCGGGGAACCCGGGGTCGACCACCGAGGTCGGCGACCGGTTGGCCGCGGCCGTCTCGTGACGCGGGGGCGTGCCGATGCCGTGGTGCTGTGTCACACTGTGGACGTGCAGCACCGCATCGTCGTCATCATCGCCTAGCGCGTCGGCAACCAGCACCACGCCGACGCGCTCAACCCTCCGCCCTCGGGCGGGGGGTTTTTGTTTGCCCGTACAACGCTGATCCGATCGAGTCCAGTTCCTCAGAAGGACAAGCCCATGCAGAGCGACGAATTCCATGTCTTCGACACCACCCTGCGCGACGGTGCGCAGCGGGAGGGCATCAGCTACTCGGTCGGTGACAAGCTCGCCGTCGCGCGGTTGCTCGACCAGCTCGGCGTCGGGTTCATCGAGGGCGGTTGGCCCGGGGCGATGCCCAAGGACACCGAGTTCTTCGCCCGCGCGGCCGACGGCGAACTCAAGCTCGAGCACGCTCAGCTGGTCGCCTTCGGCGCGACCCGCAAGGCGGGCGTGAGGGTCGAGGACGACCTCCAGGTCCGCGCCCTGCTCGACTCGCGCGCTCCCGTGGTCACCCTCGTCGCGAAGTCCGACGTCTGGCACGTCGAGCGCGCGTTGCGCACCACGCTCGAGGAGAACCTCGCGATGGTGGCCGACACCGTCGCCTTCCTGCGTGCCGAAGGCCGCCGGGTCTTCGTCGACTGCGAGCACTTCTTCGACGGCTACCTGCACGACCCGGACTACGGGGTGCGGGTGCTCGACGCCGCCGCGTCCGCGGGTGCCGACGTCGGCGTCCTGTGCGACACCAACGGCGGGATGCTGCCGATGGGCGTGCACGATGTCGTGACGGCGGTGAAGCAGCGCGCCGGCATCCGGCTCGGCATCCACACCCAGGACGACACCGGCTGCGCGGTCGCGAACACCCTCGCCGCGGTCGACGCCGGCGCCACCCACGCGCAGGGCACCGCGAACGGCTACGGCGAGCGGGCCGGCAACGCCGACATCTTCGCGGTCATCGGCGGTCTCGTCACCAAGATGGGTCGCGACGTGCTCCCCGCCGGCACGCTCGGCGAGATGTCGCGGGTGGCGCACGCCATCGCCGAGATCGCGAACCTGGCGCCGGATTCCCACGCGCCGTACGTCGGTACGTCGGCGTTCGCGCACAAGGCCGGCCTGCACGCCTCGGCGATCAAGGTCAGCCCGGAGCTCTACAACCACCTCGACCCCGACGTCGTCGGCAACAAGCAGCGCATCCTCGTCACCGAGATGGCCGGTCGCGCCTCGGTCGAGTTGAAGTCCGCCGAGCTCGGGGTCGACGTCTCCGAGCGGCCCGACGTCGTCGGCGAGGTCGTCAGCACGGTGAAGCAGCGCGAGGCGGTCGGCTGGTCGTACGAGGCCGCCGACGCGTCGTTCGAGTTGCTCGTGCGCGACGCGATGGGCGAGCGGGTCGAGCCGTTCGTGGTCGAGACCTGGCGGGCCATCATCGACTCCTCGGCCAAGGGCGGCGGATCGTTGTGCGAGGCAACGGTCAAGGTGCACGCCGGTGGGCGTCGGGTCATCTCCACCGAGGAGGGCAACGGCCCGGTGAACGCCCTCGACCGCGCCCTGCGCTCGGCCCTGCGGGAGGCCTTCCCCCAGCTGGACCTGCTCGAGCTCACGGACTACAAGGTGCGCATCCTGCCCGGTGCGGCCGAAGGCACGGACGCTGTCACCCGTGTCCTCATCACGACCTCCGACGGCGAGCGCGACTGGACCACGGTCGGCGTGCACGCCAACGTCATCGAGGCGTCGTGGCTCGCCCTGCACGACGCCGTCCGCTACGGCCTCGCCGCCCGCGCCGTGCCGGGTGCCGCACCGGCCTGAGTCGGCTCCCCGCCCCGGCCACCGCGGGTGGTCACTTCGGGAATGGGGTGGTCGGTTCCACGCGACCACCGCATTGCGGAACCGACCACCCACGGTCGGGGGCCGGCCGGACGCACCGGCGTGGGACGGATGTGACCCGCTGTCCACAGGACGGCGTGTCGTCCACAGCTCGGTTGTCGGTCCACCTGCGAGGCCCGTGGTCCGCCAACGTCGTGGCGGTGACGACCCTCGCGCGGACCCGGCTGGAGCTGCCGCCGGATGCGGACCGGCCGCTGCGGCTCGCCCGCGGGATCTGGACACCCGATCCGACCCCTGACCTCGCCGGTCGGTGCCGTCGCGCGCTCGCGGCCCTGCCGGACCACTGCGTCGTCGTCGGGATGACGGCCGCGGCGTTGCACGACATGTGGATCCCACCACTCGAGGTCGGTGCGCGACTCGAGATCGCCTTCACCGCATCCGGTCCGTGTTCCGCCCACACGCGCTCGCGGCGGCCGGAGATCCGGTCGTCGCGGCGGCTGATCCCGGCCGACCACGTCGTGGTCGTCGACGAGGTCGCGGTGGCGTCTCCCGCCTGGACCTGGCGGGACCTCGCCGC
>CAXUNA010000187.1:4072-7428 GCA_964252095.1 uncultured Jatrophihabitans sp.
ACCGGGACCACGGTCGAGGAACTGGCCGACGTCGTCGAACGCCGCCGCGGGAGGCCGGGCACCTCCCGTGCGATGTCGTGCCTGGCGATGCTCGACGCGAGGTCCCGGTCACGACCGGAGAGCCACACCCGGGTTGAACTGCGCCTCGGAGGTGTGTCGATCCCGCCGTTCGAGGTGAACGTCCCGGTGCTCGACCGGCTGGGCGGGTGGCTGGCGGAACCCGATCTGTCGAACGACGAGCTGGAGATCGCCGTCGAGTACCAGGGCGACGACCACGCGCAGGTCGGCCGCATGCGCCGCGACATCACCAGGACGATCGACCTCGTCGAATCCGACTGGGACGTGTTGCCGGTCGGTCCGGCCGACGTGTTCCTCCACCCCGACCGGCTGCGGGCGGCGGTGCGTCGGCTGGCACGGTCCAAGGGCTGGCCGCACGCCTGATCGGCGCCGTAGGACCGCCCGCGCATGCCGCCGGGTGGTGGGTCAGCACCCGCTGGCGCGGCCGTCGGTGGTCAGTTCCGCAATGCGGTGGTCACGACCAAACGACCACACGATTGCGGAAGTGACCACCCACCGGGAACAGGGGTCGGCGGACCAGGCCGGTTCAGCAGGCGGAGTCCTGCTGGCCGCACTGGCAGCCGCCGCCACACCCGCCACCGGACGTCGCGGCGCGCGGCGGGGCGACCTTGATCGACCGCAGCAGGCCGAACGCGACGAACGCCGCGAGCAGGGCCGCGATGAGCACGAACGCGGTGAGGAAGCGGATGACCGAGTCGGTCGGCATGACCCACGGCAGGATCCCGACGACCAGCAGCACCGCGGCGAAGGCCCCCGCGACCAGAGCCGAGCGACGACGACGGTCGACGGGAACGGTGGCGAGTGCTGACGTCATGCCCCCATCATCCCACGCGCCCGGACGGGCGGACCTCGGCCCGGCCGCTCCTCAGTAGGGTCGGGGCGTGCGCATCGCCCGCTACGTCCACCCCGAGACCGTCATCGACCACGGCGCCCCCGGAGGCGGTCCGTTGGCCGTCCCCGCCGGCATGGCCTGGGGTGTGGTGGAGGGCCCGAAGAACGCCCCGCCCGAGAACCTCACGGTCGCGAGCATCAGTGAGCACCCGTTCGGCCCGATCCAGTTCACCGGCGCCCGCTGGTCCCTGGAGGACGTCCGGCTGGTGGCACCGATCCTGCCCAGCAAGGTCGTGTGCATCGGCAAGAACTACGCCGACCACATCGCCGAGATGGGCGGCGAGACGCCGGCCGCGCCGGTGATCTTCCTCAAGCCCAGCACCGCGGTCATCGGCTCCGGCGACGCCATCCGGCTGCCCGCGGACGCGGGAGTCGTGCACCACGAGGCGGAGCTCGCCGTGGTCATCGGCCGGCCGCTGAAGAACGTCGACGCCGCCACCGCGATGAGCGGGATCCTCGGCTACACGTGCGCCAACGACGTCTCCGACCGCACCGCGCAGGAGGCCGACGGACAGTGGACCCGCGCGAAGGGCTACGACTCGTACTGCCCGATCGGCCCGTGGATCGAGACCGTGCTCGACCCCGCCGACCTGCGGGTCAGCGCGGGCGTCAACGGCGAGCTCCGGCAGGACGGCCGGACCAGCCAGCTCATCCACGACGTCGGGACCGTCATCGCGTTCATGTCGCACGTCATGACCCTGCTGCCCGGTGACGTCGTGCTGACCGGCACGCCCGCGGGCGTCGGGCCGATCGTGCCCGGCGACACCGTGAGCGTCGAGATCGAGGGCATCGGCGCGCTGGTCAACCCGGTGGTGCGCGCGTGAGCGTCCCCGCCGCCGGGTCGAGCGACGTCCGGGTGCGGTTCTGTCCGAGCCCCACCGGCAACCCGCACGTCGGGCTGGTCCGCACCGCGCTCTACAACTGGGCCTGGTGCCGGCACGTCGGCGGCACGTTCGTGTTCCGCATCGAGGACACCGACGCCGCCCGCGACAGCCAGGCCAGTTACGAGCAGCTGCTGTCGGCGATGCGCTGGCTCGGGTTCAGCTGGGACGAGGGCCCCGAGGTGGGCGGGCCGTACGGGCCGTACCGCCAGAGCGAGCGCCGCGAGGTCTACGCCGACATCGCCCGCCGCCTGCTCGAGGGCGGCTACGTCTACGAGTCGTTCACGACGAACGAGGAGACCGAGGCGCGGCACCGGGCGGCGGGCCGCGACCCCAAGCTCGGCTACGACAACCACGACCGCACGCTGACCGACGACGACCGGGCCGCGTTCCGCGCCGAGGGACGTGCGCCGGTGCTGCGGTTCCGGATGCCCGACGAGGACGTCACCTGGACCGACCTCGTCCGCGGGGAGATCACCTTCGCTGCGGGCCAGGTCAGCGACTTCGTCGTGGTGCGGGCGAACGGCGACCCGCTCTACACGCTCACCAACCCGGTCGACGACGCCTCGATGCGCATCACCCAGGTCCTGCGCGGGGAGGACCTGCTCCCCAGCACGCCCCGGCAGATCCCGCTGCACCGTGCGCTGGTGGAGCTCGGGGTGTCCGAGGTCGTGCCGCAGTTCGGCCACCTGCCCTATGTCATGGGGGAGGGCAACAAGAAGCTGTCCAAGCGCGACCCGCAGGCGAGCCTCGACACCTACCGGGCGCAGGGGTACCTGCCCGAGGGGCTGCTCAACTACCTCGCGTTGCTCGGCTGGTCGATCGCGCCCGACCACGACGTCTTCACGCTCGGCGAGATGGTCGAGGCGTTCGACATCGCCGACGTGAACGGCAACCCGGCCCGCTTCGACCCGGCCAAGTGCCTCGCCATCAACGGCGAGCACATCCGCCGGCTGCCGGCCGACGACTTCGCGGTCCGGCTCGTGGACTTCGCCGAGGAGCACGGCGGGGTCGCGGACGCGACGGGGCTCGGCCTGATCCGCGACGGGGCGCCGTTGGTGCAGGAACGGTGCAAGACCCTCGGCGAGGCGCTCGACCTGCTCGGCTTCCTCGTCGCGGGCGATGCCTTCGCCCTCGACGAGAAGGCGGCCGCCAAGACGCTGACCGAGGACGGCAGGGGCGTGCTGGCGGCCGGCGTGGAGGTCCTGGAGCCGCTGCCCGAGTGGGAGCACGCCGCGATCGAGGCCGCGCTGCGGGAGCTGATCGAGGCCCGCGAGCTCAAGCTGGGCAAGGCGCTCGCGCCGTTCCGGGTCGCCGTCACCGGCGGGACGGTCTCGCCGCCGCTGTTCGAGTCGATGGCGCTGCTGGGCCGGGAGGACACCCTGGCGAGGCTGCGCGCAGCCATCAGGTAAGCTCTCCTGCGGTCCGTCACACGGTGTCGGACCTGCCATTGGGGTATGGGGTAATTGGCAGCCCAACTGATTCTGGTTCAGTTAGTCTAGGTTC
>CAXUNA010000188.1:0-7425 GCA_964252095.1 uncultured Jatrophihabitans sp.
CCGGCGCCCGAGCCGGAGCCCGCCCCGGTCACGCCGAAGCGCGTGCTGTCCGCGAACGCCTGGGCGCGGCGCGGCTGACGGTCGCGGTCGACCGGCCGGTTCACCAGACCAGACCGCGGGCGCCGAGCTGATCGAGCAGGGCCGCGTTCGCGGGCGCGAGGGCGGTGCCGTCGTCGACGTGCGTCCAGCGCAGTTCGGCGATCTCACCGCTCGGTGTCGGCTCGGGTGAGCCCGCCGCGAGCGAGGCCGAGAAGCACGCGAGTCGCACGGTCCGCCCGGCGAAGCGGCCGTGGGCGGGTGCGGTGACGACGGTGAGTGGCGCGACGGTGAGCGGGTCGAGCTCGACGCCGAGCTCCTCGCGCATCTCACGGACCAGCGCCGCCACCTGCGTCTCGCCCGGTTCGACCTTGCCCCCGGGGGCGTAGAAGGCGTCACTGCCCCGGGTGCGGGCCACCAGCAGGGCGCCGTCGCGGACCACCACCCAGGCGACGACGTCGAGGGCGTCGTCGCGGTCCGTGGGTGGGGTGATCCGGTCGAGCAGGGCGTCGACGTCGGTGTCCACGACGAGCGCGTCGGCGGTGGCGCGGGCCAGGAACCCCGCCTCCACCGTGTGTTCCACCATCTGCAGCAGCGGCGCGAAGAACCCGTCGACGTCCAGGACGGCGACCGGCTTCACCCGCTCGCCCAGGTGGTGCAGCGTCCAGGTCTCGAACAGCTCGTCGAGCGTGCCGATACCGCCGGGCAGTGCGACGAACGCGTCGGACAGCTCGGCCATGAGGTCCTTGCGCTGCGCCATCGTGTCGACCACGTGCAGCCGGGTGAGGCCGCGGTGCGCGATCTCGCGGGTGGTCATCGAGGTCGGGATGACCCCGTCGACCTCACCGCCCGCCGCCAGCGCGGCGTCGGCGACGACGCCCATGAGGCCGACCTGCGCGCCGCCGTAGACCAGGCCGATGCCGCGCTCGGCGAGCCGGCGGCCGAGCGACGCCGCGGCCGCCCGGAACGCGGGGGACGTGCCGGGTGACGACCCGCAGTACACGCAGACCCGCACCCGGCGATCGTAGGTGCAGCCGCGGGACACGCCCTACGCTCGGCCCATGCCCGAACTGCCGGAGGTGGAGGCGCTCGCCGCGTTCCTGCGTGAGCACGCGGTCGGCCGGATCGTGACCCGCGTCGACCAGGCCTCGTTCAGCGCGGTGAAGACGTTCGACCCGCCGCTGTCCGCGCTGCAGGGGATGACGGTCACCGGCGCCGCCCGGCACGGCAAGTTCCTCGACCTCGACGTCGACGGCCTGCACCTGGTCACGCACCTCTCGCGGGCCGGCTGGCTGCGCTGGAGCGAGAAGCTCTCACCGGTCCCGCCGAAGCCGGGCAAGGGCCCGCTGGCGCTCCGCGTCCACCTGCTCGACCCGGAGCACGACGCCGCGGCCGGCTTCGACCTCACCGAGGCGGGCACCCAGAAACGGCTCGCGGTCTACCTGGTGCGCGACCCGTCCGAGGTGCCCGGCATCGCCCGGCTCGGGCCCGACGCGCTGTCGCTCGACCTCGAGGGCTTCACCGCGGCGCTGGGCGGCCAGCGCCAGCAGATCAAGGGCGCGCTCACCGAGCAGACCGTGATCGCGGGCATCGGCAACGCCTACTCCGACGAGATCCTGCACGCGGCGCACCTGTCCCCGTTCAAGCTCGCCGCGCGGCTGACCGAGGGGGAGATGGCGACGCTGTACGAGGCGACCGTGGCCACGCTGTCGGCGGCGGTGGAGCGGTCGGTCGGGCAGAAGGCCGCGACGCTCAAGGGCGAGAAACGCAGTGGCCTGCAGGTCCACGCCCGGACCGGGCTGCCCTGCCCGGTGTGCGGCGACACCGTGCGCGAGGTGTCGCTCTACGACAAGTCGTTCCAGTACTGCCCGACGTGCCAGACCGGCGGCAAGCCGCTCGCCGACCGGCGGATGTCGAAGCTGCTGCGCTGACCCGCGGGCGTCAGGCGACGCCCCACGCGCGCAGCTCGTCGAGGCTCGGGAAGTGCTCCCGGCGCAGGTCCCAGGTCCGGTCCACCGGGCTGTCGGGTTTCGGCGCCGACACGGCGGCGGCGAGGGACTCGTGGAGCACGAAGGGTTGCCCGATCGAGGCGAAGTAGTCCTCGTACTTGACCAACGGCTCGGCGGAGGCGGGGGCGATCGCCGTGCACGGCCGGCCCAGCGAGTGCGCGAAGACGACGCCGTGCAGGGACGACGTGTAGACGTGCTCGGCGCGCAGGATCTCGGTGGCGATGTCGTGCGGCTCGGCGTCGATGCCCACCCGGACGACCCCCGGCGCGGTCCCGGAGTCGGAGACGGCGTCGCGGTAGTGCGGGATGAAGATGGTCCGGCCGGGCTCCGCGGGGGTGGCCCGCTGCTCGTCGGTCAGCATCTCGGCGAGCAGCAGTCCGGGGTCCGCCTCGAACCGCACCGCGCTCACGTCGTGACCGGCGTCGGCGAACGCCCGGCGGGTGATCGGTCCGCGCACGCCGAGGATCCGGCGCAGCGGCCGCTCGCTCGCCCGCGGGATCTCGACGCCCTTCGAGCCGATGCCGGCGACGACGTCGCCGCCGGAGATCCGGTGCGCGACCGAACCGACGAGCAGGAGGCGCGGGCCCTCGTCGACGATCCGGTGGCGGGTGCCGGGGTAGAGGAAGTCCAGCAGGTCGCGGTTGAACAGGTCACCCGCGTTCCCGACCGCCCACGAGCTCGTGACCTTCGGTCGCCAGGGTCGTCGGCGTTTCCCCACGTTGGCGGCCGGGTGCCAGTAGAAGGTGCGGATCACCAGAGCTTCTCCCTGTCGATCACGGCGACACGGGCCGTGAGGTCGTTGACGCCGTAGCTCAGCAGGACCCGTCCGTCGTCGAGGGCGGACAGCCCGGAGAAGTAGGTCACCGCGACGGCCGCCGGGTTGTGCGTGCCACGGCGCGGCACGCTCGTGCGGAACGCGTCGATGAGCGGCGGACCGACCCGGCCGGCGGTGATCGTGTGGTCGGCCGCCAGGGTCAGCCGCAGCGGGCGACCGACGTAGACGTGGTGGCGCCGGAGGTACAGCTTCTCGTGCGCGACCAGCAGCAGCGTGTCGCCGTCGACGATCGGCTGGGTTCCCATCGAGAGCATGCGCCGGCCGATCCCGAAGGCGAGGTCCCGGCCGTGTTCGGCGAACCGCGCCGCGGGTGGCGTCTCGTGGTCCTCGTGCACGAAGACCAGCTCGTCGGTGGTCCCGGGCGTCCCGGCGTCCAGCCGGAGCGACGTCACCGGGTCCAGGGAGTACAGCGCCCGCAGCCGACCGCCGTCGGCGAAGAACGCCCAGTTCTTCTCGATGCGGTTGCGGGGCTCGAGCACGCACCGCTGGGGTGGCCCGAGCTCCGGCCACACCTGCATCACGAACACGTCGTTCGGCCCGCCCGGGCCGGAGCCGGAGTTGAACGTCGCGAAGACGCGACCGTCGAACCCGAACAGCTTGGGGTCGGCCACGGGGGGCGCCGCACCCGTGCGGACGGCTGCGGCGACGTGGGTGGTCAGGTCGACGAGCTGCTCGGCGCCGGTCGCGACGTCGGCGCGGCCGTACCACGCGCCGAACGGCTTGGACCTGGTCCCCTCGGCGAACGCGCGGACCGCGAGGTGCACGGTTGCGTCCACGACGAGAACGCTCGGGTTGAATGCATTTCTCGCGACGAAAGGAAGAAGCAGGTCGTTCACGCGTTGTTGGATCCGACGGTCCTGTTCGGAAATGCGGGTCCGTGCGGAAATGGTGCGAACGCGCATTCTCGTCGGCCCTCCCGATCCCTGGTCACCGTCGCGTGATCGACGATGCGGAGGATAGAGGCCCACGTCCGCGCGGGTGACACGCCCCGCTCGGCTCGGCGCGACCGGCCCGTCTGCGCGCCGATCGGGACGCTCGTCCCTGCCTCCGGTGTGGTTTCCACGCCACGCGGTGGTGCCCGGATCGGAGTTCGCGGCACCCGGGGGAATCGTCCGGGACGCCCGACATTGCGCCTCGGATGCCGACGGCTTCGGAATGCACGCGTGTTGTCATTTCCCTGAAAAGCGCGTCCGAGTTCGCCGAGTCCGACGTGTATGATTCGGCCGTGAGCGACTCCTCGGACGGAAAGCGCGCGCCCGTGACGGCAGGAGAATCCGCAAATGCCGACCCGTCCGTCCCTGCCCCGAAGACGGCGCCGTTCGAGTCCTCGCTGACCGGCATCGAGGGCGCCGGTGGCGTCTTCAAGTTCCTCTTCCGGGACACGTCGAAGGCCCGGATCGGGGTCGTCCTGCTGCTGTCCGGCCTCGGCGGCATGTTCGAGGCCGCGCTGCTGATCCTTATCGTGCAGGTCACCGGCAAGGCCACGAACTCGGCGCTGGCGAACAAGGGTTCGGTCGTCTCGCTGCACTCGCTCGTGGACAGGCTCACGGTCTTCGAGTCGGTGCTCGTCGGCTGTCTGGTCGCGTTGCTGTCGATCTCGCTGCAGCTCGCCGCCACCCGGCTCATGGTCGGCATCGCCGCGGACAAGATGGATCTCGAGCGCGACCGCATCGTCAACGGCTTCTTCGACAGCTCGATCTCGGACCAGTCGGCGCTGCCGATCGGGACGATCCCCGACCTCGCCGCGAACACCACCGCGAAGCTCGGCGACGCGGTGTTCCAGAACGGTCAGTCCGCGAGCTCCTGGGTCAACCTCGTCGTGCTGATCCTCGCCGCGTTCGCGGCGAACCCGGTCACGGCGCTGGCGATGGTCGGTGTGGCGGGCATCGTCGGCCTCGGTTTCGTGCCGTTGTCGCGCAAGATCACCCAGCAGGCCCGCAGCTGGATCCTCAAGACCCGCGGCTACAACCAGTTCCTCTCGATCTACACCCGCATGTTCCTCGAGCTCCGGGCGTTCGGGGTGTCCGACCCCGTGCGCGAGCTGGCCCTGGAGCGCTCGCGCGCGGTCACCTACTGGTGGCGCAAGGGACGGACCCTGCAGGCCGCCACCCCGATCGCGTTCCGGAACCTGGTGCTGCTGCTGGGGTTCCTCTGCATCGGGTTCTTCGCCGTGGTCTTCCCGTCCTCGGTGGGCAGCGTCGCCATCACCGCCCTGCTGCTCGTCCGCGGCCTCGCGTACCTGCAGTCGATCCTCATGAACCGGCAGGCCGTGAAGGCGAGCGCCACCAACGGTGAGCTCATCGACGCGATGATGCTGCAGCTGCCGGCCGACGTCGCGGTGTGGGGCGACCGGCCGCTCACCACGATCCAGTCGTTGTCGCTCGAGGGGGTCGCGCACACCTACCCGGGCAAGCGCGAGCCGACCTTCACCGGCGTCGACCTCGTCGCGCGACAGGGCGATTTCGTCGCCATCCTCGGCCCGTCCGGCGGCGGCAAGACCACGCTGCTGAAGGTCGTGATGCGCACGATCGAGCCGACCCACGGCGAGCTGCTGGTGAACGGGACCCGGCTCTCGGAGTTCACGGCCGATTCCTGGTACGGCTCGGTCGCGTACCTGTCGCAGGAGGTGCGGCTGGTCCCCGGGACCGTCGCCGACAACATCCGTTTCTTCCGCGAGGCCGACGACAGCACCGTCGAACACGCGGCGGCGGGCGCGGCGCTGGACCTGTCGTCCCACGTCTTCCCGTTGGGGCTGGAGAGCCACGTCGAGCAGGACGGGTCGAACCTGTCCGGTGGGCAGCGCCAGCGCATCGGCCTCGCGCGGTGCCTGCTGAAGAACCCGCAGATCCTCGTCCTGGACGAGCCCACGAGCGCGTTGGACTCCGGCACCGAGGCCGAGATCATGCGGACCATCGGCGACCTCGCCCCCAGCATGATCACCGTGATGGTCACCCACCGCGTCAGCACGCTGGCCTACACCAGCCACCAGTACCGGATGATCGCGGGCGAGCTGACCGAGCTGGTCCCGGACGCGGTGGTCACCGAGGCCGCCCTCGCCGACCCCGCGTACCACTAGGGCCCGTCGCGGCGCGGTTCAGTCCCGCAGGGACGTCACGAAGCGTTTCCCGCGGAGTGCGACGCGTCGCCACAGCAGGTCCTGGTTGATCGGGTAGGCGAGCAGTTCCGGCCACAACCGGGCCACCGCGAGTGACGCCATCCGGTCGCCCTGTTTGACCTCCAGCGGCAGGGCGCGCATGGCGTCGATCGTGCTGAGCTGGTTGAACGGGTAGGAGACCTGCAGCTGGGTCTGGTCGGCGTGCGCCTGCGGCGCCGCCCAGGCTCCGATCCGGTTGTCCCAGTAGTGCAGGTCGAGCAGGTCGGACGCGTCCTGCGAGTCGATCGAGGACAGCCACCGGTCGCCCGCCTCCAGCAGGTCCGGATGCGACGGCAGGTGCGCCGCCTTCAGCAGTACCTCCGGGGTGACGGGCCGGCCGATGAACGAGGTGTACGGCTGGTACCAGGAGGCGCGGCCGAGCTCGCCGCCCATGCCCTTGACGTACAACCGGTCGGACGGCAGCGCGGCTTTGGCGCCCGCGTTGTGGTACGCCCCGCCGGCGACGCCCTCACCCACGTCCTCGAACCAGCGGCGGGAGATCTCGGCGTCGAACGGGGCGGGGCGGAGCTCCCACCTGATGCCGGCCAGCCGGGCCACCCTGGCGGCGCCGACCGTGTCCATCGTCTTCCTCGTCCCGAAGGTGAAGCCCAAGACGTCCGGCGCGCCCTTCAGCCCGGCCAGCAGCAGCCGGGTCTCGTTCCCCGCCGTGACCCCCATCATCACCGGCCGGTTCGACGCGACCTCGGACAGGTTGCCGCTGACCTGGGCCGCGATCCGCTCGATCGCGTCGTCGAGGCCCAGCTCCACCTGCGGTCGGTCGACGCGCCGCGCCTGCCAGGTCTGCAGGTCGAGGCGGTGGTTGGGGAGCAGTCGGTGGACGTCCTCCCACGGCGTGAGCCCGAACGGGTAGAACAGCCGCTGCGTCGGCAGGTCCAACGTGCGGTTCAGCGAGGTGCGCGGGTGCAGATCGTCTCGCGGCAGCAACGCCGAGGTCGAGGCCACGACCCCGAGGTCGGGCGCGAAGACCGTCGCGTAGGAACCCAGGGGGTCGGGCAGCACCTCGCGCTCGGTGAGCAGCACCCAGCTCCCGGCGAGTTCGCCGAGTTCGGCCTCGGTGACCGGCCCGGCCGGGGGTCGACGCGTCGGCCACCCCAGCAGGGCCGCGGGTTCGCCGGCGAGGTCGATGAGCTGCACCGGCAGGTCGGGCGAGTGGTGGATGCGCAACCGCCCGAGGCCGACGGTCTCCGCGTCCGGGACTGTGTGCCGGTCGCCGAAGGAGGCGACGAACTGCCTGCGCCGGGGCACCGAGGGCATGCGGCACCCTAGCGCGGCTCGTCGGCGCCGGTCGACGAGTCCGGAGGGGGCCGCAGGGCCCGCCACCGTCGCCCGCCCCCGGGCGGGGGGGGGCGGGCCGGCGGGGGGGGGGGGCG
>CAXUNA010000189.1:0-7414 GCA_964252095.1 uncultured Jatrophihabitans sp.
GGGCCGCGAACACCCGCGCCCGCTCCCCCGCCTTGCGCGGCGGGAAGCCCTCGAAGCAGAACCGGTCGGTGGGCAGGCCGGAGACCGCGAGCGCCGCGGTCACCGCCGACGGCCCGGGCAGCACCGTCACCTCGAGGCCCGCGTCCACCGCCGCCACGACCAGCCGGTAGCCGGGGTCGGACACCGAGGGCATCCCGGCGTCGGTGACGAGCACGACGTCCTCGCCGGCCGTCATCGCCTCGACCAGCTGGGGCACCCTCGCCGCCTCGTTGCCCTCGAAGAACGAGACCACCCGCCCCGACGTCGTGACCCCGAGTGACGCCGTCAGCCGGGCCAGCCGCCGGGTGTCCTCGGCCGCCACCACCGGGGTGCCGGCGAGCGCATCACGCAGCCGGTCCGACGCGTCGGCGACGTTGCCGATCGGCGTCGCGGCCAGGAGGAGGCGGCCCGTCACGCGGTGCGAACGTGCGTCATGGCGCGGCCCTCATGCAGCAGACCTTACGATCGGCGCCGTGACGGCCACCCTCCCCGATCTTCGGACGCCGGAGGACGAGGTCGTCGAACCGACTCCGCTGGACGACGGCCCGATCGGTGACGGCGCCCGGTTGCGGCCCCGGGCGGTGCCGGCGTCGTTGCTGCCGTGGCAGTCGGCGCACCGCCTCACCGGCTGGTCGCTGCTGTCGCTGGTCGTCGTGGTCGCCGCGTTCACGCGGTTCTGGGCGCTGGCGTACCCGTCCACCAAGAGCTTCGACGAGGTCTACTACGCGACCAACGCCCAGGAGCTGCTGCGGTTCGGTTACGAGGACAACCGCGGCTACATGTTCGTGGTCCACCCGCCGCTCGGGAAGTGGCTGATCGCCGCGACCACGGCGCTGTTCCACGAACCGTCCTTCCGCGACTCCTGGGGCTGGCGGATCGCGCCGGCACTCGCGGGCGTCGCGTGCGTGATCATCATGTTCCGGGTCGCCCGCCGGATGTTCCGGTCCGAGGTGCTCGGTGCGGTGGCGGGACTGCTGCTCGCGCTCGACGGCGTGACGCTCGTGCAGTCGCGGGTGGCGCTGCTGGACATCTTCCTCGAGCTGTTCGTCTTGGCCGGGTTCGCGGCGCTGGTGGTCGACCGCGACCACATGCGGGCGACGCTCGCCGGGTGGATCACCGCCGGCGTCGACCTCACGGCCGGTGCGCCGGCGCTCGGCCCCCGACCGTGGCGGCTGGTCGCGGGCGTGATGTTCGGTGCCGCGCTGGCCGTCAAGTGGAGCGGCCTGTCCTGGTGGGTGGGCTTCGCGCTGCTGTCGCTGTGGTGGGACCGCGGGGCGTTCAAGGCGGCCGGCGTGCGGTCACCGCTGCTGCAGATGCTGCGCCGCTCGGCGGTGTGGGCGGCGGGCTCGATGTTCGTGACGCCGATCGGCATCTACCTGTTCACCTGGACCGGCTGGTTCGCGGGCGAGAACAGCTGGAACCGGCACTACGGCGACGGCAAGTGGTACGGCGTCCTCGGTGCGCTCGCGCAGTACCACCAGCAGGCGTACGACTTCCACAAGTCCCTCGACAGCTTCCACCCGTACAAGTCGAACCCGTGGTCGTGGCTGGTGCTCGGCCGCCCCGTGACCTACTTCTACGAGCAGAACAACGTCACCGGCTGCGGGCCGCCCGGCACGACCTGTGCCCGCGAGATCCTGCTCATCGGCACGCCGATCATGTGGTGGGGGTTCGTCCCGGCCCTGCTGTTCGTCCTCTGGAGCGGGGTCACGCGTCGCGACTGGCGCGGCGGGGTCGCGCTGATGGCGATGGTCGTCGGCTGGCTGGTGTGGTTCCCGAACCCGCACCGCACGATGTTCCTGTTCTACATGGCGCCGCTGGTGCCGTTCCTCGTCCTCGCGCTGACCCAGGCCCTCGGAGCGCTGCTCGGCCCGGCGGTGCCGGCCACCGGGCCGGGCGACGCCGAGGGCCCGGCCGATCCGTGGCTCGCAGCCCGTCGGCGGCGCCGGACGATCGGGGCGGCCCTCGCCGCGGGCTACCTCGGGCTGGTCATCGTCGACTTCGTGTGGATGTGGCCGCTCTACACCGGCATGAAGATCACCTACGCGCTGTGGCGCAGTCACATGTGGTTCCCCAGCTGGGTGTGACGCGCGGGTTCAGTCGAGGACGACGCGGCCGTCGTGCGGTCCGACGGCGTCCCACACCCTCCGCAGCACGGCCCGCGGCGCGGCGAGGCGCACCCGGTCGGCCGGGATCGTCGTGCCCTCCAGCGCGGCGAAGACGGTGTGGTGCAGGTACTCCACCCCGCTGACGTCGACGACCAGGTCCCCGCGGTGCGGGACCACGGCCAGCAACCCGACGAGCCGCGCGACGTCGCCCGCGTCGACGTCGCCGACCAGGCGCGCCACCCCGTCGCCCGTGGTGAGCAGGCGGAACGGCACCCGCGCGCGGGCGCCGTGGTGTTCCGCGTGGACGCTGGCGAGCTCGGCGATCCGGTCGTCGTCGAGCGCCGTGACGTCGAACCAGCACACCCCGACGACCGGGTTCCGCGCCTGCCACTGCGCGGTGACGTGCTCCCAGGCCAGCCAGTCGCGGTAGGCGTCGTCGCCGCCGCGCACCATCGAGGTGTTCTCGGCGACCACCCGGATGCCGGTCCACCCGTCGGCCAGCGCACCACGCAGCACGTCGTCGAACGCCGCCAGCAGCCGGACCGGGTCGTGGTGCGGGTAGGCGTCGGCGGTGCGCAGGACCCGCAACCGGCCGTCGCTCACCAGGGCGTCGCGCCCGGGCAGGGCGTCGAGCACGGCGGGGTCGGCGTCGTCGGTCATGAACAGCAGTGCCTCGCCGGAGGCGTGGGCGGCAGCGAACACCTCCACCGCCGTGGCCGCCAGCGACGCGCGGCCGGACCCGAACACGACCGCGTGCTCGCGCGGGGCGAGCAGGGACCCGGCGGCGGGGCGGTGGGTGGGCGTCATCGTGACCTCTGTGTGGTGGAGGACGACATCGTGACACGCGCGAGGGCCCGGGCACACCCCGAGATCGGCCGAGTTCGACGGGCCCGGCTGGGTACTACGACGCCATGAGCCTGTCCGCGAAGATCCGTCGTGCCCCGCTGCGCCTGTCCTCCGGCGCCTTCATCCTCAACGCCGGCCTCGGGAAGCTGAAGGCCGACGACGCCACGGCGGGCCAGTTGCACGGCATGGCGGTCGGCACCTACCCGTTCCTGGCCAAGGTCGACCCGAAGCTGTTCGTCAAGGGCCTCGCGGTCGGCGAGATCGCGCTCGGCGGCCTGCTGCTCGCCCCGATCGTGCCGGCGGGCCTCGCCGGCATCGCCCTCACCGGCTTCGGTGGCAGCCTGCTCGGGCTCTACCTCAAGACGCCCGGCATGACCAAGGAGGGCTCGATCGCGCCCACCCAGCAGGGCACCGCGATCGCGAAGGACGCCTGGCTGACCTCGATGGGCGTCGCGCTGGTCCTCGATGCCGCGCTCGCCGAGTCCCGCGTGACCGACGACGCCACCCACCTGCTCCCCGGGCACTGAGTCCACGGCGGCGGTTCGTCACGAACCCCCGCCGTGAGCCTCCGACACGACCTCCTGGCCCGCCTCGCCCAGCGGGCGACGCCGCCGCGGTATGGCGAGACCCTGCTGTTCGAGGGGGCCGACCTGCCGGAGCCGGAGGTCGTCCACCTCGCCACCCGGCACGGCGACGTCCGGTGCCTGCGGTACCCCGGAACCCGCGCCGCCCGGTACCTGCACCTGCACGGCGGCGCGTTCGTCACCCGCCACCCGGAGATGGACGGCTTCTGGGCGCGGTTCGTCGTCGCGACCACCGGACTCGAGGTCGTCCTGCCCGACTACGACGTCGCCCCGCAGGCGCGCTACCCGGTCGCCCACGAGCAGATCCACGACGTCGCCGCCGCGCTCGGCGACCGACCCCTCGTCGTCGGGGGCTTCTCGGCGGGCGGCAACCTCGCGGCGTCCGTGGCGCTGTGGGCCCGCGACACCGGTGCGGTCGACCTGCGCGGCCAGCTGCTCGGCGTGCCGTCGCTCGACGTGGCCGAGAGCGCCGAGGCCAAACTCGCTCGCTCGCCGGGCGGGATGGTGGACCGGTCCCTGCTCACGCTGGTGCGTGAGACCTACTTCCGGGACGTGGCCCGGCGCGACGAGTCCTACGCGTCACCGTTGCGCGCTGCAACGGTCTCCGGGCTGCCGCCGACAATGGTGGTCACCGCCGAGCGCGACACCCTGCGACCCGAGGGTGACGAGTACGCCCGGCGGCTGCGAGACAGCGCCGTGGCGGTCGACCACGTCGTCGCCCCGGGCGTCGACCACTACTTCCTGCACGGCGCGGGCCGGGGCCGGGCGCGGGAGCTGATGACGCGCATGGCGTCGTTCCTGGCCGGGTGCGCAGGCGACTGAGACAAACGCGTTGCCCACGAGGCAGGAAGGCGACACCGTGGGGGCGTGACCTCACCCGCGGACCTGTTGGCCGCCTACGACGACCAGCTCCGCACCGATGCCGAGACACCGGGCGCGGTCGCCGTGACCCGGCTGGGACCGTTGCGGATGGCAACGTTTCCCGGCCACCGCGGGTTCGTGACGTACCGCGACCTCGACGGCGCCGACGCCGAGCGGGTCGCGGAGCTCGTCGCGGCGGCCGTGACCCACTACGCGGGGGACGCGTCGATCACCCGCTTCGAGTGGAAGACCCGCGGCCACGACCACGCCCCCGGACTGCACGACGCCCTGCTGCGCGCCGGTTTCGAGGCGGAGGAGACGGAGTCGATCATGATCGGCGAGGCGACGGCGCTCGCGGTCGACGTTCCGCTGCCGGCGGGGGTGACGCTGCGGCGGGTGGTGGACGAGGCCGACGTGCGCGCGATGAGCGCGATGCAGGACGAGACGTTCGGCGACCCGGTGTCGGACGACATGGCCGATGCGTTGCTGCTCCGACTCACCCGCGACGACGGTATGGAGCTGTGGGTGGCCGAGGCGGACGGCGGGATCGTCAGTGCCGGACGGCTGGAACCCGTGGCGGACTCGCAGTTCGCCGGCATCTGGGGCGGCGCCACCCGCGAGGCCTGGCGCGGGCGGGGGATCTACCGCGCCCTGACGGCCGCCCGCGCCCGGTCCGCGCTGCGGAGGGGGAAGACCCTGCTGCACAGCGACTCGACGGAGTTCTCCCGCCCGATCCTCGAGCGTTCCGGCCTGGTCGAGGTCTCGACCACCACGCCGTACGTCTGGAGACGCCGGCCGGACGCGTGAGACGCTGACGCCGTGCAGACCTCGGGGTTCCTGCGGCAGCTCGCGGCCGACGGTGCGCTGCTCGCGGACGCGGCGCGGGGCGCGGACTGGGACGTCACCGTGCCGGGGATCGCCTGGTCGGCGCGGGAGGTGCTCGTGCACACCGGGTGCGTGCACCGGTGGTCGGCGGACATCGTCCGACGGCGGTTGGTGTCGAACGAGACCGGGGGCAGCTCCGCGTTCCACCCCGGTCTCCCCGACGACGAGGTGCTCGACTGGTACCTCGAAGGCCTCGGCGCACTGGTGACGACGTTGACCGACGCTCCCGAGGACCTCGTCACCTGGACGTTCACCCGCGGCGTGCCGGCCCGGGCGTTCTGGTCGCGTCGGCAGGCGCACGAGACCGCGATCCACCGCGCCGATCTCGAGGCGGCAGCGGGCCTCGACGTCACCCCGTTCGCGGCGGAGTTCGCCCAGGACGGCCTGCACGAACTGCTCGGCGGCTTCGCGCGCGAACGCGCCTTCGCGACGACCACGCCCGGTCGGTTGGGTTTCCTCGCCGCCGACGGGGGAAACTGGCTGGTGACGTTCGGCGGCGAGCGGATCGTCGCCACGGTGACGGACGAGGTCGCGGGCGTCGACGCCACGGTGTCGGGGTCGTCGTCGGACCTGTACCGGTGGGCGTGGAACCGGCCGTCACCGGCCACCGTCGACGGCGATCCCGCCGTCGCGGAACTCTGGCGAGGGGTGCGGATCACGTGAGTGTCGAGAGCGACCGGGCGGACATCGCCGCCCTCGTCGGGGTCTTCTTCGACGCGTTCCGGTCCGGTGACGACATCGTCGATCGCATGGACGCGCTGCGCGCCGTGCTGCTGCCGGAGGCGGTGGTGGTGCGGACCTGCGGTCAGACCCCTGCGGTCTACGACGTCGAGGGCTTCATCGCGCCCCGTCTCGCCCTGCTGACCAGCGGCAGGCTCACCGAGTTCAGCGAATGGGAGGTGTCGGGTCACACCGAGCTGTTCGGCGACATCGCCCACCATTGGGGCAGCTACGCGAAGGCCTGGCAGCAGGACGGCGAGACCCACGGTGGCCGCGGGATGAAGACCCTGCAGTTCGTCCGCACCGACACCGGCTGGCGGATCAGCGCCGCGGCCTGGGACGACGAACGCGAGGGCCTGACCCTCTGAGTCCCGCGCCGGGCCGGACACCGGCCGGGCGGTGGGCGCTCAGTGGTTGTGCAGGCAGGTGTCGTAGTCCTGCAGGTCGCGCTTGCTCTTGGCGAGGTACTGGGCGTAGCTGTCGTACGCCTTGTTCCGCGCCGCACCGCTCGAGCGCTTGTAGAGCGCGTAGTAGTCGGCGGCCTTGGCCTTGTCCGCGCTGTACACCCGGTAGGCCGCGGCACACGGGTCGCTCGCCGGCGCGGCGTGCGCGGGTGCGCTCACCACCACCCCGGCCGATCCGGCGGCCGCGGCGGCGAGGACGAGGGTGGCGGCGCGCAGCCGCAGGCTCGTGGTCACGGGCACGTGGTTCCCGTACAGCTTCCCGGACAAACGTCGCAGCAAGCCTGCAGCTGCCCGGCCCGCCACGCAGGCACTCCTCGCCCGACACTGCGTCGCCCGCCGACCGTCAGCGGGTGCCGCCGTACGCCGCCGGCACCAGGTCCCGCCGGGCCTCGCCGCTCCGGACCAACCCGAGGATCGCCTCCGCCACCTGCTCGGGGGTGTCGAAGTCCGTCCCGGCGGTCATCGCCTCGGCGTCGGCCCGCCCCGCGCGGATGGAGGTGAGGAACTCGGTGTCGGTGGCGAACGGGATGATCGTCGACACGACGATCCCCGTTCCCTCGAGCTCGTTCCGGGCGATCGCGGACAGTCGCTCCAGGGCGATCTTCGACGCGACGTAGCCGCCGGTGCCGGGTACGTCGGCGAACGTCGTCCCGGAACTGACGTTCACGATGCTGCCCGCGTTCTGCTCCCGCATCGTGGGGAGCACCGCCTGCATCACCGCGAGCGGCGCGACGAGGTTCAGGTCGAGCACGGCCCGGAAATCGGCCACCGCGATCTGCTCGACCGTCGCCTGCAGACCCTGGCCGGCGTTGTTGACCAGGACGTCGATGCGCCCGAACGCGTCGAGGCCGGCCCGCACCAGGGCGTCGACCTGCGCCGGGTCGGTCACATCGCACGGCACCGCGAC
>CAXUNA010000190.1:0-7406 GCA_964252095.1 uncultured Jatrophihabitans sp.
CGGGCACCGCGGTCGAGCCGTAACCCGGTCGTCCGTAGGAGATCACCCGCATCCCGCGGGCGTGAGCCGCGAGGACGACGGGTTCCAGTGGCACACCGGTCTGCGGGGTGCCGTGGTGCCACATCAGGGTCGACACGGCGTCGGACGGCCCCGCGTCGAAGGCCCGCAGCGTGCGGCCGTCGGGGAGCTCGACCGACTGCTCGAGCATCAGAGGAAGTCGAGCGGATCGAACGCGTCGATGTCGAGGATCCTGATGCGCGGCAGGGGTTTGGTGAACGCCTTGGCGTGGTGCTCGAGGTCGTACGTCCCGAGCCCCGCCCCGTGCAGCTCGGAGTAGGCCGTGCTCATGTACTCGGTGAAGCCCAGCAGCGCGACCCGGCGTCCCTCGGTCTCGAGCAGGGCCCGCATCTGGGCGATGAAGTCGACGTCGTGGCTGCCGAGGACGACGTCGGCGTCGCGCGGCACGATCGCGTCGAGCGTGCGCTGGATGCCGACGTCGACGACCTTGACGTCGGCCGGGCCGGAGAGCGGCACCGAGCGGTACCCGATCGCGGTCAAGGCCTGCACGAACGACATCGGCAGGTGGCCGGAGCTGGCGTTGAGGAAGAACAACGCGGTGACCGGCTGCTCCCACAGCTGCTGGGTGAACGTCAGCACCTTCTCCCAGCGCGGCCGCTCCTCGGGCAGGGGCCGGTGCTGGAGCACGTTCACGCCGAGCGTGGCGTCGAGGTTCTCGCCGTCGATCAGCAGATACGTCCGCCTCGCGGGAGCCTCGTCCATGTCTGGACCCTAGTGGTTCGGCTGCGACGCCGCGTGCCGATCGTCGCGCAGGGTGACACCCGCGCCGGCGAGGACTCCCCGCACGAACTCCCGTTTGTCAGCCGCCCGGTACGGCCCGCCCCCGGACGCGGCGAGCAACTGCCGCTTGAGGTCGGCGTACTGCGCCACCAGCGCGGGATCGGCCCGCAGCGCGTCGCGGAAGGCGAGCCGCTCGCGCCACAGTTCACCGCCGGGCACGGTCATCTGCAGGCTGACGCGGTCGACGCCGTCGCGCACCGACGCGACCAGGACGGCATCGACCCGGTGGACCCGGCGCTGCCAGCCGCGGTGTTCCAGGGCCGATCCGGCGGCGTCGGCGTCGGTCAGGTCCGGCACGCCCACCATGAGGTCGAGCAGCGGCTTCGCCGGCATGCCCGGGATCGCCGTCGACCCGATGTGCTCGACGGGGGTGACGGCCCAGGGGGCGAGCCACGGCGTCAGTTCCGCGCTCTGCTCCGCGAACCACGTCGGCCAGCCGACGTCGTAGGCGACGACGTCCGGGACGCGGTTCACGCGGGCTCGAGGGTGTGACCGTGCTGCCCCGTCCACCCCACCGGGACGCCGTCACGGGCGAGCAGGAAGCGGCCGCGGTGACCGGATCCGTCGGCGTCGACAACGATCCCCGGCGATTCGTTCGAGACCCACACGACGTCGCGGCCGAAGGTGCGCACGGAGTCGACGAACGCCTGTCGGTCGTCGCGGGCGAGGTACGCGAGCACCGCCGAGTGGAAGAGGACGACGGTGGCGTCGACCGGCGCCTCGCGCACCAGCGGTGCGAGGTCGGTCAGCAGGTCGCCCTGGACGACCGTGGGCGGATCGTCGCGGGCGATCGCCAACGCCGTCCGGAGGATCTCGAAGCGTTCGACCTGCTCCGGCCACACCAACGCTTGCAGCCACCGGGCGTCACCGTCGTCGGACGCGTCGAGCGGGTGCAGGTCGAGGCCCCGACGCCACACGACCTCGGGCACCACGGTCGGCAGGTCGACGTCGCCGGTGACCTCGCACGTCAACGTCAACGCCGACCGGCCGATGTCGACCACGCCGGCGGCGGTCTCGTACCGGTACGCGTAACGGTCGGGCAGCAGGCACAGACCGGCACTCGCGCCCACCTCGATCAGCGCGAGCGGACCGGGAACGGCCGCGAGGGTCGGCAACAACGTCGCGCACCGGCGGGCCTCGTTGGTCTGGGTGCGGTGCGTCATCACCACGTCGGCGACGTCCGACCAGTGCGCCCGGGTCCAGTCGAGGAACGCCGCCGGGTCGTCGACCGGCCCACCGAGCAGCCGCACCGCCCCGAGCAGCAGGTTGGGCTGGCGCTTCGGGTGCGGCCACGCGTCGAGCCGAGCGAGGATCTCGTCGTCGCCGGCGATCGCCAGCGCGACGGCCTCGTAACTCGGCGAGACGCCGGCGAACGCGTCCCGCGCCATCAGCCGGTACTGCTCGGCCGCCGGCATCCCCCGCCCCGTCCAGTCGGTCACGGAAACCACGTTAGCGGCGGGTCGCTAGGGTCGCCGGGTGCCGCGACGCGAGAGCTACGACGGCCCCGACGGACCGGAGCGGGAGCTGCCCCGCGGCGACGTCACCGAGGGTCTGGTGCGCATCGGCGACACGGTGCGCCGGCCACGTCAGGCCGGTTCGGAAGGCGTCGCCGCCTACCTCGACCACCTCGAGGCGGCCGGCTTCACACAGGCGCCCCGGTACCTCGGCGTCGACCGGGCCGGTCGTGACGTCCTCGACTTCCTGGCCGGCGACGTCGCCGGCGCCACGCTGCCCCCGTGGGCCGCGACCGCACCCGCGCTCGAGAGTGTCGGCCGGCTCGTCCGGCTCCTGCACGACGCCTCGGCCGGTTGGTTGCCCGATGCAACGGTCGTGTTCCCGCGCGACCACGAGCGTGCGGTGCCGCTGACCCTTCCGCCGGGTGAACCCGTTGCCGTGTTCCACAACGACATCACCCCGCAGAACGTGGTCTTCCGCGACGGGCTGGCCCGGGGCGTCTTCGACTTCGACCTCGCCGGCCGGACCACCGCGCTCACCGACCTCGCGACCACCGCGATGTACTGGGTGCCGCTGCAGGATCCGGTCGACCGCGATCCGGTGTTCGCCGGCAGCGACGTCGGCGGCCGGTTGCGCGTGTTCCTCGACGCGTACGGACTGCCGACGGAGCGCCGCGACGCGTTCCTCGACGCGGCCGGGCTGCGCTTCGCCGGGTTCGGGGAGTCGATGCGATGGCGGGCCGAGCACCTCGGCGGCGGGTGGGCCCGGATGTGGGCGGAAGGCGTCGGTGACCTCATCGCGCGCCGCGTCGCGTGGTTCGCGCGCGCCCGGGGCGACCTGCTCGACGCGGTGGGAGGCTGACGCCGTGTCCGCGGTCGACGACGCCCTGACCCGGGCGCGCGCGGGTTGGCAGCGACTGACGGCCGTCGAGGCCCGTGACGCCGTGGCGGACGGCGCCCTGCTCGTCGACACCCGCACGGCCGCCCAACGCGCGCGGGTGGGCGAACTGCCGCGTGCGGTGGTCGTCGACCGCACCGTGCTGGAGTGGCGCCTCGACCCGACGGCGGTGACCTGCATCGCCGAGGCCCGGAGCCGACCGCTGATCGTCGTCGTCTGCCGCCAGGGCTTCAGCTCGTCGTTCGCGGCGCGGGCCCTGCGTGATCTCGGCCTCGAGGCGACCGACGTGGTCGACGGCGTCGAGGGGTGGTGCGCGGCGGGGCTCCCTCTCACGACGGGGCCGGCCGACGTCCGGGAGTGACCTCACCCGGCGGCGGGCAGGATGAGGGCATGACCGACGACCACGACGCCCTCCAGCAGCAGTTCGTCGCCGCCCGCGAACGGCTGTCCGTCGCGCGCGCCACGCTCGACCAGTACGCGTCGACCTCGGGGCAGCCGGTCGACACCGTGCCCGAGGAGCCCGCGTACGTCGTGAACCCGGCGTACGACGCGGCGCGCGCGGAGTACGAGGCGGCGAACGCGGAGTTCGTGCGACTCGAGACCGAGCTCAAGCCCCGCTGGGCCGAGCAGGCCGAGGAGCCGGTCGAGTGACGAGCAGCCCTACGGCGACGGCCAGCGGCCAGACCGCCTGAGCAGCGGCGAGCAGCCGTTCGGTGACACCGACGACGTCGCCGGACAACGTCAGCCCGAACACGATCAGCAGCGCCGCCAGCACGGCGGTCGCCGCGGCGGTGGCGGGTGCCCGCAACGGCCATGCCGCCCGACGGTCGAGCGCGGCCGGCACCCACAGCGTCAGTGCGACGAACCCGACGGTCGCGAACGTGACGTGCGCGGTGGACGACCCGTTGCCGGCGGGTTGCGGGAACAGCGACACGGCCACGGTGGCGAGGCCACCGAGCGCGAGAACACCCCGTGCCGGCGGGCGGACCGAGCCGCCGAGCCCGAGGGCCGTGCCGACGTGCGCGACGCCGAGCAGCGCCAGGCCGGCCGTCATGATCCAGCGGTCGGTGGCGTCACGCGCCGCCAGCGCACTGATCGTCTGCGAGACCGCGCTGTAGCCCGGTGGTTGCCGGGCCGCGCCCCACGTCCATCCTCCGACGAGCGCGACCGGCGCGATCACCGCGGGGACCAGCACCCACCGGTGCGGCGGCCTCACGCGTGGCGCGGGATGCACACCGGGTCGACCCGGT
Organism: uncultured Jatrophihabitans sp.; assembly: GCA_964252095.1. Lineage (GTDB taxonomy): Bacteria > Actinomycetota > Actinomycetes > Mycobacteriales > Jatrophihabitantaceae > CAXUNA01. The sequence goes on from CAXUNA010000190.1 coordinate 4,461, forward strand.
CGGCCAGGTGGTACGTGCCGCGCGCGGCGGTACGCAGCCGCTGGGCCGCCCACTTCCGGCTCGACCGCACCGGGCGGACGTCGACGGCGGGCTCGTGGTCGACGACGGGAGCGTCGGGCAGGGCCGAGGTGGCCGCCCGGTCAGCGTTGCGCAGTGCAACATCGAATCCTACGGCGAACATGGTGGTTCCTCTCTCTGGGTGGGACTGCCGGTCAGGACTTCGGTGCCGGACCGGTGCTCGCACGGACGACGAGTTCGGTGGGGAGCACCACGTGCTCCTCGGTGAAGGTGGGATCGAGCAGCATGCGGGCCATCAACCGGCCCTTCTCGCCGACCGGCTGCCGGACCGTGGTGAGGCCCGCGGCCTCGGCGGCCGGGATGTCGTCGAAACCGGTGACGGACACGTCGCGGCCGGCGACGAGGCGCCGCGGTCGCATCGCCTCGAGCACACCGAGCGCGAGGACGTCGCTCACGCAGAGGATCGCGGTCGGCCGGTCGGACCGGTCGAGCAGGAACTCCCCCGCGGCCCGTCCGGACTCGACGGCGTTGTGGCCTCCGGTCACGATCGTGACGACGGCGTCGTCGCCGAGGCCCTCGAGCCAACCCTGCGCGCGTAACCGGGCGTCCTCGTAGATGCCGTCGAGGTCGTCGCCGACCGTGGCGACGTCGCCGGTGGGGTGGGAGCTGTCGAGCACGATCCCGACCCGGCGGTGGCCGAGGCGGCGGACGAGCGCTCCGACCTGCCGGGTGGCCGCGGCCTCGTCGATCGTCACGGACTTGCCGTCGTCGGAGCCGACGAGCGTCGACGCGACGATCGGCAGGCCCCGGCTGCGCATGACCTCCCGGGCCGGGTGGTCGGCGTCGACGCAGTACGCCACGGCGCCGTCGACGTTGGCCTGCCGGGCCGCCTCGATCGAGGCCTGGATGCCCTCGGGGTCGTCGGTCTCGGTGTGGCCGAGCGGGATGAGCAGCAGCCCCGAGCGGTACTGCTCGGCGATCTCGGCGATCCCCGCGAGCATCCCGACCGAGTACGGGTCGGAGAACGCGTAGGACAGCCGCTCGGTGAACAGCAGGCCGATCGCGCCGGCCCGCTTGCTGCGCAGGGAGCGGGCCGCGGCGTCGGGGCCGACGTAGCCCTGCTCCCGGGCCACCGCGAGGATCCGGTCGCGGACCTCCGTCGAGAGCTGCTCGGGCTTGTTGTAGGCGTTCGAGACCGACGAGACGGACACGCCGGCGGCCCGGGCCACGGACTTCAGACTGGGTCCCGCCACGTCGCCACCACCTTCATCTGGATCGATCTACTAGAACGTTCGAGTAGAACGATACAGAAGATCCGTGGCGGTGCAACCCCGCGTGCCGTGTCGAGAAACCGGGGCGGTCTCCGTCCCCTGGTCGGAGGACGGCAGGATGGCCGTCCCGGACCCGAGGAGATCGTCATGGCGAAGTACCTGCTGCTCAAGCACTACCGCGGTGGCCCGACCCCCGTCGTCGAGAACGGCGGCCTGCAGGGCGCGACACCCGAGGACTACCAGGCGCACATCGCCTTCATGGGCGCGATCAACGACATGTTGCAGGCGTCGGGCGAGTTCGTCGACGCGCAGGGCCTCGCGCCCACCGGGACGTTCGTGCGCTACGGCGGCCCGGACGCCGCGCCGGTCACCGACGGCCCGTTCGCGGAGACCAAGGACCTCATCGCCGGCTGGTGGATCGTCGACGTCGACTCCGAGGCGCGGGCCCACGAGATCGCGGCCTACGCGTCCTCGGCACCGGGCAAGGGCGGCCGGCCGATCTACGAGTGGATCGAGGTGCGGCCGTTCATGACGGAGGCCCCGGAGGACTTCGACGAGTTGATGTCGCAGGTCTGACCTCGCGCCGTGGAGCCGAGAGAGTACGACCTGCTGCGCGAGCTCGCCCCGCGCGCGCTCGGCGTCCTCGTCCGTCGCGGGAACGAGTTCGCGGCGGCCGAGGACGCCGTGCAGGACGCCCTCGTCGAGGCCTACCGGCGGTGGCCGGACTCGGGGGTGCCGACCGATCCGCTCGCGTGGCTCGTCACTGTCGCGCACCGCCGGTACCTCGACGCCTGGCGCTCGGACGCCGCCCGTCACCGCCGCGAGGAGTCCGCACTGGAGCAGGCGGAGCCGGGCCCGACCGAGCAGTCCGACGACACGCTGTACCTGTTGTTCCTGTGCTGCCACCCGTCGCTCACGTCGGCGTCGGCGGTGGCGTTGACGCTACGGGCCGTCGGCGGGTTGACCACCCGCGAGATCGCCGAGGCGTTCCTCGTGCCCGAGGCGACGATGGCGCAGCGGATCAGCCGGGCCAAGAAGACCGTCGCGGGCGAGGGGGTCGGCGCTCCCGGCGACCTCGGCCGCGTCCTGACCGTGCTCTACCTCGTGTACAACGCCGGGCACGGCGGGCGTCTCGACCTCGCGGCCGAGGCGATCCGGTTGACGCGGGGTCTGGCCAAAGTCACCACCGATCCCGAGGTCCACGGGCTGCTCGCGCTCATGGTGCTGCACCACGCCCGCCGCGACGCCCGCACCGACGCCGCCGGCCGGCTCGTGACGCTCGACCGGCAGGACCGGTCGCGCTGGCGCGCGGACGAGATCGCCGCGGGCGTCGAGATCCTGCAGACGGCGCTGGCCACCGAGCGGCTCGGCCCGTACCAGGTGCAGGCCGCGATCGCCGCCCTGCACGACGACGCCCCGAGCGCGGATGAGACCGACTGGACGCAGATCCTCGAGTGGTACGACGCATTGTCGACGCTCCGACCGGATGACCCGGTCGTCGCGTTGAACCGGGCGGTGGCGGTGGGTGAGGTCGACGGTCCGCGCGCGGGACTGGCCGCCCTGGCCGGGCTCGACGAGGCACTGCGCACCAGTCACCGGCTCACGGCCGTCCGGGCGCACCTGCACCTTCGCGCCGAGCTCGGGATTGCGCCACACG
>CAXUNA010000191.1:0-2637 GCA_964252095.1 uncultured Jatrophihabitans sp.
GCAGCGCCCAGCCGGTCTCGTGACCGTGGGTGGTGGCGCCGACGTGGTCACCTACCTCTCGGGCTACACGCGTGACCGGCTCGCGCCGGTGTTCGCCGGTGTCGACCTCGAGCGCATCGCCCCGGGCGTCGACGTCGAGACGTTCCGCCCGGACGTCGACGGCTCGGCGGTCCGCACCCGGTGGGGGATCGGCGACGCGCCGACCGTGGTGTGCGTGTCCCGGCTGGTGCCGCGCAAGGGTCAGGACGTCCTCGTCGACGTCTGGCCGCGAGTGCGCGAGGCGGTTCCCGGCGCCCGGCTGCTGCTGGTCGGCGGCGGTCGGTACGAGCGGACGCTGCGGCGTCGCGCGGGCGACGGCGTGGTCCTCACCGGCCTCGTCGACGCCGGGGAGCTGCCGGCCCACTACGCCGCCGGTGACGTCTTCGCGATGCCCTGCCGGACACGGCGCGGGGGGCTCGACGTCGAGGGCCTCGGGATCGTGTTCCTCGAGGGCTCGGCCACCGGATTACCCGTGATCGTCGGCGATTCCGGCGGTGCCCCCGACGCCGTCCGCGACGGCGAGACCGGGATCCTGCTCGACGGCCGGGACCACGACGCCGTGGCGGCCGCCGTGATCACGCTGCTCGGCGACGCCGCCCTGCGGCGGCAGATGGGTGCCGCCGGCCGCGCGTGGGTGAGCACCGACTGGACCTACGACCGGGCCGCCGCCCACCTCGCGACGCTGCTCGAGCTCTAGCCGGCCGAGCCATGGGCTACGTCGCGTAGAGCGCCGCGATCTCGTCGGCGTTCTGCTTGACGACGACGTTGCGCTTGAGCTTCAGCGACGGGGTGAGCTGACCGTTCTCCTCGCTCCAGTCCTCCGGGACGATGATGAACTTCTTGATCTGCTCGGCGTGGCTGACCTGGGTGTTCGCGTCGTCGATCGCGGACTGCACCTCGGCGCGCAGGGTGGCGTCGTCGATGAAGTCCGACACCGGGGCGTCGGCGGGCTTGCCGTTCTTCGACAACCACGTCGGCCACGACTCGGGATCGATCGTGACCAGGGCGGCGATGAACGGCTTCTGGTCGCCCACCACGAGCATCTGACCGACCAGCCAGTTGGCCCGGGCGCGGTCCTCGAGCACGGCGGGCGCGACGTTCTTGCCGCCGGCGGTGACGATGATCTCCTTCTTGCGTCCGGTGATCCTCACGAACCCGTCGGGGTCGATCTCGCCGATGTCGCCGGTGTGGAACCAGCCGTCGGTGATCGACTCCTTGGTCGCGTCGTCGTTGTGCCAGTAGCCGCGGAAGACCATCGGCCCCGAGAACAGCAGCTCGCCGTCGTCGGCGACCTTGACAGTTGCACCGGGCAACGGTTTGCCGACCGTGCCGATCTTGATGGCGCCGGGCCGGTTGACCGTGATCGCCGCGGCCGTCTCCGTCAGCCCGAAGCCTTCGTAGACGGTGACGCCGACGCCCCGGAAGAAGTGCCCGAGCCGCTCACCGAGTGGTGCACCGCCCGACACCGCAGCGATGCAGTTGCCCCCGAGCGCGGCGAGGATCTTGCTGAACACCAGCTTGCTGATGACGGCGTGCTCGGCCTTGAGCTTCAGGCCGGGGCCACCCGGGGCGTCCAACGCCTTCGACCAGGCGACCGCGTGCTTGTCCGCCAGGTCGAAGATCTTGCCGCGGCCGTCGGCGTGCGCGCGCTGCTTGGCGGTGTTGTAGACCTTCTCGAACACGCGCGGGACCGACAGCACGAACGTCGGCCGGAACGACTCCAGCAGCGGGACGAGGTTCTTGATGTCCGACGTGTGGCCGACGGCGCAGCCGGTCGCGATCGCGCCGAGCTGGATGATCCGGCCGAGGACGTGGGCGGTCGGCAGGAACAGCAGCAACGAGCTGTCGTCGTTGAGGAACTGGTCGAGCATCGTGGTCGCGGTGTCGACCTCGCTGACGAAGTTGCCGTGCGTGAGCTCGCAGCCCTTCGGCCGACCCGTGGTGCCCGACGTGTAGATGATCGACGCGAGGTCGTCGCTGCGGACCGCGTCGCGGCGGGCGGCGAGGTCGGTGTCGGCGACCTTCTCGCCGGTGGCGGCCAGCACCTTGAACGCGCCGGTGTCGATGCACCAGACCTCGCGAACGGTCGGGGCGTCCTTCAGGATCGACTTCACGATGTCGGCGTGGGCGGTGGTCGCGGCGAAGACCGCCACCGCACCGGAGTCCTCGACGATCCAGTCGACCTGGTCGGCGCTGGAGGTCTCGTAGATCGGGACCGTGACCGCGCCGACGGCGAGGATCGCGAAGTCGGCGACCATCCACTCGTAACTGGTGGCGCCCATGAGGCCGACGCGGTCGCCTGCCTGCACCCCCCAGGCGATGAGGCCCTTGGCCAGGGCGTCGACGTCGGCCGCGACGGTGACGGAGTCGACGTCGACCCAGGCGTCGCCCTCGCGGCGGCGGACCGCGGTCCGGCCGGGGTGCTCGACGGCGTTGCGGGCGACCCACGACGCGGCGTTGACGACACTGGGCTGGTTGCCGGTGGCGGGGACGGAGAACTCGCGCACGCACTTACCTCGCTGGGCTCGAAGGGGTGGTGTCAGGTGTTACCTGCCGGTAACCAAGCCTAGGCGCTGCCGCGGAGCGGGGAAAGGTGAC
>CAXUNA010000191.1:2647-7377 GCA_964252095.1 uncultured Jatrophihabitans sp.
ACGCTCTCCGGTCGTGGCAGGAGGCGCGTTCCGGTTGCGCGGGGAGGGTCAGCAGGAGCTGGTCCACGTCGCCGACGAGACCTGGATCGCCGCGCCGCCCGCCCGGGTGGGGGAGGTCGTCGCCGACCCGGCGCTCTGGGAGCGGTTCTGGCCCGGCCTCGCGCCGCGGTTGGTCGAGGCCCGCGGCATCGAGGGGGTGCGGCTCGCGGTCGAACAGCCGCCCGGCGAGCGCAGCCGCGGCTGGCACGGCAGCGCGGAGCTGTACGTCCACCCCGAGTTCGAGGGGGTGCTGCTGTTCCAGTTCCTCCGGCTGGACCCGGCGCCCGGGCACCGCGTGTCGGCGCGGCAGGTGCGCCTCGAGCAGCGGCGGCGCTCGGCTGTCGGCCTCGCCGCGTCCTGGGCGCTCAAGGACGACCTCGAGGCCCGATCGGCCGGGGCCGGGGGCCACCGGCGGTAGGGTGCGGCGCATGCCCGAGCGCTCGCGTCAGTCGATCTCGATCGCTGCCGACCCGGCCTCGATCATGGCCGTCATCGCCGACTTCGAGGACTACCCGCAGTGGGCCCGGCAGGTGAAGCAGGCCGTCGTCACGAAACCGGGCCGTGGTGGCCGGCCGCAGCGCGTGAAGATGAGCGTCGACGCCGGGGTCTTCAAGGACACCTACGAACTCGAGTACACCTGGTCCGGTGACGAGTCGGTGAGCTGGACGCTGGTCTCGGGCGAGATGCAGAAGGCGCAGGACGGCGAGTACTCCCTCGAGCCCGACGGCGACGGCACGAAGGTGACCTACGAACTCACGGTCGACCTCGCCATCCCCATGCTCGGGATGCTCAAGCGCAAGGCCGAGAAGGTCATCATGGACACCGCTCTGAAGGAGCTGAAGAAGCGGGTCGAGTCCGCTGGCTGACCACCGCGTCGTCCTGTTCACCGGCAAGGGCGGGGTCGGCAAGACGACGTCGGCGGCAGCGACCGCGGTCCGCCTCGCCGACCGCGGCGTCCGCACCCTGTTGCTCTCGGCCGACCCCGCGCACTCGCTCGGCGACGTCCTCGGCGTCGACCTCGGCCGGGAGCCGGTGACGGTCACGGCGAACCTCGCGGCCGTCCACCTCGACACCCAGCGCCGCTTCGAGCAGGTCTGGATCGGGGTGCAACGGTTCCTGCTCGACCTGCTCCGGCGCGCGGGCATGGACGAGGTGACCGCCGCCGAGGTGACGGTGCTGCCGGGCGTCGAGGAGGTGCTCGCGCTGCTCGCCGTCCGGGAGTACGCGGAGAGCGGCGACTACGACGCCCTGGTGGTCGACTGCGCGCCGACGGCCGAGACCCTGCGGTTGCTGGCGCTGCCCGACGCGCTGGCCTGGTACCTGCGGGCCGTCCTCCCCGCCCAGCGTCGGATGGCCAAGGGCCTCCGGCCGCTCGCCGCCGTGCTCGGCCGCCCGGAAGCCCTGCCGCCGGAGGGCCTCTTCGACGCCGTCATCGCGCTGCACGACGAACTGGTGGGGGTGCGCGACCTGCTCGAGCGCACCGGCACGGTCCGGCTGGTGCTCACGCCCGAGGCGATGGTCGTGGCCGAGACCCGCCGGACCTACACCGCGCTCGCGCTCTACGGCTACCGGGTCGACGGCGTCATCGCCAACCGGCTGATGCCGCCCGGCCGCGACGCCTGGCGCTCGGCCTGGGTGAAGGCGCAGACCGAACGGCTCGACGACGTCACGTCGTCGTTCGCCGGCCTGCCGCTCTACCGCGCGGAGTACGCGAAGGCCGAACCGCTCGGCGTCGACGCGCTGCGGCTGATCGCCACCGAGCTGTACGGCGGCCACCCCGGCCACGACCCCCTCGACACCGGACCCGACCGTGAACTGCTCAGCGTCGTTGCAGCGGACAACGGTTTCGAGATGTCGTTGGAACTGCCGCTCGCCTCGCGCGGTGAGGCGACCGTGGTGCGGGCCGGCGACGACCTGGTCGTGACGCTCGGCTCCCACCGCCGGGTCATCGCGCTGCCGTCGGTGCTGCGCCGCTGCGAGGTGGCGGGCGGCCGGCTCGTCGAGGGCGACGGCGAGCTGCCCGCCCGGCTGGTCGTGCGGTTCCGTCCGGATGCCCGGGTGTGGCCGTCGTCGATGCCGATGCCGGGTGCCGACCGTGGGGAGGACGGCGATGCCTGACGACGTCGGCTCGCTCGCCGACGAGGCCGCCAAGCTCGCCGACGCCGCGCAGACCTGGGCGCGGGGCGAGGGTCCCGGGCGGATGAGCAACGCGGTCGGACACATGGCCACCGGCGATCCCGCGTGCTGTGTCTGCCCGGTGTGCACGGTGATCGTGCTGCTGCGCGGCGAACGCCCGGAGCTCACCGGCCGGCTCGCGGAGTCGCTGGCCGGTCTGGTCACCGCCGGACAGGGCCTGCTCGAGACGCTCTCGGCCGTCACCGCCGAGGTGCGCGAGACCGCCACGCCGGCCGCGAATCCCTCGAAGGAAGCGGACGATCCGGCTCCGCCACCGTCCCGCGTGCAGCACATCGCGCTGGACGACGACGAGGACGTGTCCCCGTGAGTCTCGCGATCGGGGTCGACATCGGTGGCACCAAGGTGCTCGGCGGCGTGGTCGACGAGCAGGGTCGGGTCATCGACCGCGAGCTGCGGGCCACCCCGAGCACCGATGCCGAGCAGACCGAGAAGACGATCGCCGAGGTCGTCGCCGTGCTCTCCGACCGCCACGAGATCACGGCGGTCGGCATCGGCGCCGCCGGTTGGATCGCGAACGACCGCGCCACCGTGCTGTTCTCGCCGCACCTCGCCTGGCGTGACGAACCGTTGCGCGATGCACTGACGGCCCGGATCGGTGTGCCGATCCTCGTCGAGAACGACGCGAACGCCGCGGCTTGGGCCGAGTACCGGTTCGGAGCGGCGCGGGACGCCGACGTCGCCGTGTGCGTCACGCTCGGCACCGGCATCGGCGGCGGACTCGTCGTCGACGGCAAGGTGTTCCGCGGCGCGAACGGCGTCGGGCTGGAGTACGGGCACATGACGGTCGTCCCGGACGGTCGTCGGTGCGCCTGCGGCAACCGGGGCTGCTGGGAGATGTACGCCTCGGGCACAGCGCTCGCGTTCGACGCCCGCGAGCTGTGCGCGGTGTCGCCGATGGCCGGGCGCCGGTTGCTCGAGCTGGCCGACGGTGACCTCGGCCGGCTGACCGGGCCGATGGTCACCGCCGCGGCACGCGAGGGTGACCCGAGTGCGGTCGAGCTCTACACCGAGATGGGTCGGTGGCTCGGCAAGGGCATCGCCAACCTCGCCGCGGTGCTCGACCCGACGTTGTTCGTCATCGGCGGGGGAGTGTCGGCCGCGGGCGCGCTGCTCATCGAACCCGCCCGCTCCGCGTTCTCGCACACCCTCACCGGTCGCGGGTTCCGGCCCGAGGCCGCCATCGTGCTCGCGGCCCTCGGCCCCGAGGCCGGGCTGGTGGGTGCGGCCGCCCTGGCCCGCGGCGCCGCCGCCGCGGTCCGGCCGGGAGGGCGCTGCCGTGAGCGGCGACGTGCGGGTCATGAGCTACAACGGCCGGTCCCTGCGCGACGACCCGGCGGCGGTGGGCCGGGCCATGCGCGGCGCCGAGCCGGACGTCGTCATCGTGCAGGAGGCGCCGCGGTTCGCACGGTGGCGCTCGCACGCGGCCTCGATCGCCCGCCGGGCCGGGCTGGTCCACGTCACGGGAGGCCGCACCGCCGCCGGCAACCTGCTGCTGTGCCACCTGCGGTTCGAGGTCGAGCAGAGCGAGGACGTCCTGCTCTCGAGGGTCCCGAAGCTGCACCAGCGAGGCCTCGCGCTCGCCGTGCTCCGCGTGGGAGACACCCGGTTCGCGGTCGGGGGCACGCACCTCGACCTCGAGGAGTCGGCCCGGTTGCGCCACGTCGCGGAGATCCGGCAGACGGTGCAACGGTTCGCGCCGGACCTGCCGTTCGTCGTCGGCGGCGATCTCAACGACCGGCCGGGCTCGGCGGTCTTCGAGGCGCTCGGCGACGGTGCCACCGACGCCTGGTCCGCGGTGGGCGTGGGGGACGGTCACACGTTCCGCGCGAGCGCGCCCGACCGCCGGATCGACGCGCTGTTCGTCTCGCCCGGGGTGACACCCGTGGCCGCCCGGGTGCTCGACACCCCCGACGTGCTGGTCGCCAGCGACCACCGGCCGCTCGTCGTCGACCTGACGGTCGGCTGACCACCGCGACCCGGCCACCGTCTCAGACGACCGGGCGGACCACCTGCACCGCGTGCAGCCACCGCTCCAGCGGCAGCGATCCGCGCCGGGCGGCGGAGATGCCGGCGTCGAGCAGCACCTCGTAGGGGACCTCGACGAGCGCCACGACCTGCGGGCGGGCGTAGAACGCGTCGAGTTCGTCGGGGCCGAAGGCCGACGCGTCGGTGCCGGTGAGGCGGCACCAGGTGGCGAAGACCTGCTGCGGGGTGCAGGCGCGTGCTGCGGGGACGTGCACGGTCATGACGACCACCTCCGCGCACGAGGGTCCGCCCGTCAGGTGACCGTGAGGTGGACGTCGAGGTGGTGTCGGGCGAACAGTCGGCGAGAGCCGGACGCGCTACAGGATCGCGCCGTCGCCGTTCGGGCCGCCGTGGTCCTCGCCGTCGTCGCGGCGGCCGTCACGCAGCCGGGTGACGAGCATGCCGACGCCGACCAGCACCGCCGCGGTGCCGAGCAACGACGTCAGCGGGGCGTAGGCGCCCACCAGCGA
>CAXUNA010000192.1:0-7337 GCA_964252095.1 uncultured Jatrophihabitans sp.
GCCGCATGCCCCGTCCCCGAACGTCCCTCCCACCGCGCCGGTCCCGCCGGCGCCCGTCCCGCCGCACCGCCGCGCTCGCGCTCGGTGCCGTCGTGCTCGCGCTCCCGCTCACGTCCCTGGTCGCGGCGCCGCCCGCGCTCGCCAACAGCACGTTGCCGATCATCGAGGACTTCGAGGGCACGGTCCCGCTGACCGACGCCGCTCCGGGCATCTTCACCTTCCACGGCGACGACGCGAGCAACCCGCCGCTCTCGCTGGTCTCGGACTCCACGCGTCCGGGCGCGGGCGACGACAACCACGTCCTCGACGTGCCGTACACGATCACCTCCTACGGCGGCTTCAGCGACGACCTCGCCGCCTCCGAGAACTGGTCGGGTTACCAGGGCTTCAGCTTCTGGGTGAAGGGCACGAACACCGGCCAGCGCGTCGAGTACGAGATCAAGGACGGCGGAACCGACGGCGAGCACTCCGAGCTGTGGCAGGGGTTCTTCAACGACGACAGCACGGGCTGGAAGCAGGTCCAGACGCCGTTCTCCGACCTGGTCAAGCGCGGTGACTACCAGCCGCCGAGTTCCCCGCAGGACGGCGTGCTGTCGCTGACCTCCATGTGGGGTCTCGCGATCAACCTGCCGGGTGCGAGCACCGGCCACCTCGTGTTCGACGACTTCGGCCTCTACGGCCAGGCCACGCCGCGTGTCGCGCCGGCCCGGCCCACCACCCTGGTGAACGCGGGTCAGGCCGGCCTCGTCCCGGTCACGGTGACGACGCCCGACGGCGCCGCCCTCGCCAACCCGGTGACGATCTCGTACGTCGCGGGCGGCGGGACCGCCGTGGTCGGCACGGACTTCGCGGCCAAGAAGGGCACGCTGGTGTTCCCGGCGGGCACGAAGTCCGGCACCACCAAGAACATCACGGTCACGACGATCGCCACGGCCGGAGCCGCGGAGTCCAAGAGCATCCCCGTGACGCTCACGTCGAGCACGGCGACGGTCGCCAAGACCGTCCCGACCGTCGTGATCAACGCGCACGGACTGCCCTACCTCGACGCCTCGCTGCCCGTCGCGACCCGGGTCGACGACCTGATGTCGCGGATGAGCGTGGCCGAGAAGGTCGGCCAGATGACACAGGCCGAGCGCGCCGCGGTGGGCGACGGCACCGACATCACGTCGTACGCACTGGGTTCGCTGCTGTCCGGTGGCGGTTCGGTGCCGGCGCAGAACACCGCCAAGGGCTGGGCGGACATGATCGACGCCTACCAGACCCAGGCGCTCTCGACGCCGCTGCAGATCCCGTTGATCTACGGCGTCGACTCGGTGCACGGCCACAACAACCTCACGAATGCCACGCTCTTCCCGCACAACATCGGCATCGGCGCCACGCACGACCCCGCCATCGCCTACCAGGAGGGCGTGGTCACCGCGACGGAGACGCGCGCCACCGGTGTCCCGTGGGCGTTCGCGCCGTGCGTCTGCGTCTCGCGTGACCCGCGGTGGGGCCGTTCCTACGAGTCGTACTCGGAGGACCCGGCGCTGGTGCAGCAGTTGGAGACGGTCATCGACGGCCTGCAGGGCGACGGAGACCTGACCAAGAACACCGCGGTCCTCGCCACCGCCAAGCACTTCCTCGGCGACGGCGGCACGACCTACGGCAGCTCGACCACGAACAACTACACGATCGACCAGGGCGTCACGACCGTGACGCAGGCGCAGCTCGACGCGCTCTACCTGTCGCCGTTCGTCACCGCGGTCGACAAGAACGTCGGCACCGTGATGCCGTCGTACTCGAGCCTGCAGATCATCGGCAAGGACTCCGCGCCGATCAAGATGCACGCCCGCGGCGACATGATCACCGACACGTTGAAGACCAAGCTCGGCTTCAAGGGCTTCGTCATCAGCGACTACGCGGCGATCGACCAGATCAGCCCGGACTACAAGAACGACGTGAAGATCGGCATCAACGCCGGCCTGGACATGATCATGGTGCCGAACAACTACACCACGTTCATCAGCGACCTCACGGCGCTGAACGGCACCGGTGACGTCACCACGGCGCGGATCGACGACGCCGTGCGGCGGATCCTCACCCAGAAGTTCGAGCTCGGGCTGTTCGAGCACCCGTTGGCCGACCGCACCAACGCCGGCACCATCGGGTCCGCGGCCCACCGGGCGATCGCCCGGCAGGCCGTCGCGGAATCGCAGGTGCTGCTGAAGAACTCGGGCAACCTGCTGCCGATCGCCAAGTCCTCGAAGGTCTACCTCGCGGGCTCGGCGAGCAACGACGTCGGCAACCAGTCCGGTGGCTGGACGCTGACCTGGCAGGGGCAGTCGGGGGCCATCCCCGGCGGCACATCCATCGCCCAGGGGATCCGGCAGGTGGCGCCGAACGCCCAGCTGACCTGGTCGCCCAAGGCCACCGCCTCGACGTCCGGCTTCAACGTCGGGATCGTCGCGGTGGGTGACACCCCCTACGCCGAGGGCATGGGTGACGTCGGCGTGAACGGCCACACCCTGCAGCTCTCGCCGGCCGACAAGGCCGCGGTGCAGAAGGTCTGTGGCGCGATGAAGTGTGTCGTGCTCGACGTCTCGGGTCGCCCGCTGGACCTCACCGGGATCGCCCCGCTCGCGAGTGCGGTCGTGGCGTCGTGGCTGCCGGGCACCGAGGGTGCGGGTGTGGCCGACGTGCTGTTCGGCGACAAGCCGTTCACCGGCCGACTGCCGCTCACCTGGTTCAAGTCCGAGAGCCAGCTGCCGATGAACGTCGGATCGCCGAACTACGACCCGCTGTTCGCGTACGGCTGGGGTCTGCGGACCGATGTCGACGCCCGGGCGCGGTTGCAGCGCGTGCGGGACGCGGTGGAGGTCCGGAAGGGGACGCGCACCGCGGTCGACGCCCTGAACGCCGCGCTGGGCAACCAGTACTGGAACGGCGACGGATCGGTGCGGACGGCCGACACGCTGCTGCCGTTGCTGCAGAAGGTCGCCACCGCGATGAACAACCCGGCGGTCTACCAGTTCAGCGAGCAGGACGCGGTCGTCTCGGTCGTGCGTGACCTCACCCAGACGGCGATCGTCGCCAAGGGTGCGGCCGGCATGACCGCCACGGCGGCGCTGACCTCGAACGCCGAGCACTCGTTGATGACGGGCGCACCGGGTCCGGCGGTCCAGCAGTTGATCCAGGCCCGCGCCCGGGTGGCGAAGGTCAGCACGCCGGCCGTCCGTCCGACGGAGGTCGGCTCCCGGTAAGCAGTTCGTACGCCGAGGCGGCCGTCACCCGATCGGGGTGGCGGCCGCTTCGGCGTCGGGGTCCGCCCGTTCGGGCAGACGTTCCGGCCGGGTCGCCGAAGGCGCGCCGGGACGCGCACCGTGGTGCGAGACTCCGCGCAGTCCACGTCCCCGGAAAGGCCCCGCGATGCACCGGTTCCGCCGTCGATCACTGATCCGCGCCACGTCGGTGGTGGTGGCCGTCCTGGCCGCGACCACCGCGTTCGCCGTTCCGGCAGCGGTGGCCGCACCCCGACCGCTCACCGCGACGGTCACGTCCTACTCGCCGCACTCGGGCGGTCTCAAGACGGTCGTCACGGTGACGGGCTCGGGGTTCACCTCGCCGGCGACGGCGACCATCGCCGGTGTGGCGGCGACCGCGACGGTGTCGTCCTCGACGAAGATCGCCGTGACCGTGCCGGTCGGCGCGTCGACCGGTTCGCTCGTGGTGACGAGCGCGGGCTCCACCCTCACCGTCGGTACCTTCACCGTGACGCCGAGCCTCGTGACGGCGAGCGCGGTCGGGCCGCCGTCGACCTCGACGACGCTGTACGGCGCGGGGTTCGGGGCGTACGAACTGGTCGACCTCTACCTGGGCACCGACGACGTCGCGCTCGTGGGCACCACCGGCACGGGGACCTTCTCCTACTCCGGACTGGTGATCCCGGCGACGGCCCAGCCCGGCGCGCTGTGGATCAGCGCCGCGGGTCGTCATTCCGGCGTCGGTGCGCAGGTGGCGTTCACGGTGCGGTCGGACTGGACCGAGCTGGGCTACAAGGCGGGCGGTGGCCGCGACAACGTCCGCGAGAACACCCTCTCCGTGTCGAACGTCGGCGGTCTCGGGCAGGCGTGGAGCTACCCGGCCGGCTCGGCCGTCCAGTCCTCGGTCACCGTCGCCGCGGGTGTCGCCTACGTGCTGTCCACGGCGAACGGGTTGGCCGCGCTGAACGCCGACACCGGCGCGGTGAAGTGGACGAACACGGCGGTGGGGGGAACGACCGGGAGTGTGCCGGCCGTGGCGAACGGCATCGTCTACGTCGGCGGGGCGAGCGGCACGGTCTACGCGCTCAAGGCCACGACGGGGACGGCGGTGTGGACCCGGACGCTCGGTGCGGCGGTCTACTCGGCTCCGGTCGTGGTCGGCAACGTCGTCTACGTCGGGTCCGCGGACGACAAGGTCTACGCCCTCGACGCGAGCACCGGTGCCGTCATCTGGAGTTACGTCACCGGCAGCCAGGTGTACTCCTCGCCGATGGTGTCGAACGGGATCGTCTACATCGGGTCGAGCGACGAGTACCTCTACGCCCTCGACGCGACGACGGGCACGCTCGACTGGCGGTACTCGACGGGCGGCAACGTGGAGGGCGTGCCCGCCGTCGTGAACGGGCTCGTGTTCTTCGGCGCGGACGACCAGACGTTCCGCGCTCTCAACTCCACGACCGGGTCGCTCGTGTGGAGCTCGGCGATCGGGTCGAACGTGTACGGGTCTCCCGCCGTGGCGAACGGTGTGGTCTACGCGGGTGCCGGTGACGGGAAGGTCTACGCGTTCGCCGCGAACACCGGTGTCACGCTGTGGAGCACCGCCACCGGAGGGCTGGTGGGGGCGTCGCTCGCCGTGGCGAACGGTGTCGTGTACGCCGGGAACTACAACGGCCAGCTGTTCGCGCTGGCAGCCTCGTCCGGCGGTGTCCTGTGGACCTACACCGCGGGCGGTCAGTTCTATTTCGCCGCCCCGACCGTGGTGAACGGCACCGTGTACATCGGCAACGGCGACGGCCGCGTGCGGGCGTTCACCCTCGCCGGCGGGGTGAGCGGCGACGCGCGTCCGGCGCTCGGTGCCCTGCACCCCGACCTCGCGTTGCGGGTCCGCTGAGCGTCAGCGGGTCGAGACCACGACGATCCCGAGGGCGGTGGCGGCCCCCGCGGCGATCAGGCGCACACTGTCGATCCGCAGCAGCCGGCGGTGGGTGGCGGCGTCGAAACCGGCCGAGAGTGCACGGTGCAACGGAACGGCGAACAACCCCGTGGCGATCAGGACGACCGCCACGCACGCGCCGGTGGCGACCGCCCACCACCGGGAGACGTCACCGGGCGGGAACACGAAGAACACGACCGCCGTCACCCCGAGCGCGACGAACAGCGGGCCGACCGCGAGCGAGACGCGCCGCTGGTGGCCGCGTTCGTAGGCGGCGAAGCCCGTCGTCGGGACCTCGGCGAACTGCGGGTAGACGACGATCCTGATCGTCCACTGGAAGCCGGTGTAGAGGGCCGCAGCGACGGTGAAGGCGAATGCGGTCACGACGTCCTCGCCTCGTGGCGGCGGACGAGGCGCCGTGGGAGCCACCAGTTGGCCGGTCCCAGCGCCGCGACGAGAGCCGGCGCGAGCACGCCGCGCACGAGCGTCGCGTCGATGACGATGCCCAGCGCGAGACCGGTCGCGAGGATCTTCACGTCGGTGGCAGGCACCCGCGACAGTGACACGAACGCCAGGAACAGGATGAGGGCGGCCGAGGTCACCAGCCGGCCGGTGCGGGCGACGCCGTGGACGGTCGCCGCGTCGGTGTCGTGCCCGGCGTCGTACTCCTCCCGGATCCGTGAGAGCAGGAAGACCTCGTAGTCCATGGACAACCCGAACAGGAACGCGAACACGGCGATGGGGATCCACGTCGTCACGGCGCCGGACGCGGACTGACCGAACAACACGTGGGTGAGGAAGCCGTCCTGCCAGATGAGCACGGTGACGCCGTACGCGGCACCGATCGAGATGACGTTGAGCACGAGCGCCTTGATCGGCAGCACGATCGAACGGAGCGCGTACGCGAGCAGCAGGAATGTGACGACCACGATGATCGTGATGATCCACCACGCGTTCCCGTAGACGGCGTCGATGAAATCGCTGTCCTGCGCGGGGATCCCGCCGACCTCGGCGTCGAGTCCTTCGGCGGTCGTCCGCACCCGCGCCGCGGCCGAACCACCGGCCTGGGAGGAGACGTCGTCGACGGTCCAGACGTCGACCAGCGCGCGGCCGTCGCTGCGCCATCCGGTCGGCGCCGCGGTCCCGGCGACGTCCCGGAGACCGCGGACGGCGTCGACCACCGCGGCGGGGTCCGGCGTCACGATCTCGACCGGCGACGTGAGGCCGGCACCGAGCCCGGCCTGCTCGACCCGTCCGATCGCTTCGGCCGCGGATCCCCTTGTCGAGGCGAGGGAATCGTTGGTCGGCGAGCCCAGCCGCAGGCCGAGCACGGGGGAGGCGAGGGCCAGCAGGACCACCACACTGCCCACGGTGGCGATCCACCGGTGGGCGACGACCGTGCGGCCGACGCGTCGCCACAACCGGCTCTCCGGGTCGCTGCCGCGTCGGTGCGGCCACGCGAGGCGAGGGCCCGCGATGGCGAGCAGCGCGGGCAGCAGCGTCAGCGCCGCCAACACGCTCACGACCGGGATGAGCAGGCCGGTGAACCCCACACTGCGCAGGAACGGCACCGGCAGGGCGACGAGCGCGGCGAGGCTCACTGCGACGGTGATCCCGGAGAACAGCACCGACCGGCCCGCCGTGGTCATGGCGGCGACGATGGCGGTGGTGTCGTCGGGCGCCCGGCCGCGTTCCTCCCGCCAACGGGTCACGACCAACAGCGCGTAGTCGATGGCGACGCCCAGGCCGATGAGCGCGAGCAGGTACTGGACGATGAACGAGACGTCGGTGACCTCGGTCAGCCCCCACACGACGAGGAACGTCGTGAGGATCGATGCGGCGGCGACCACGAGCGGTGTGACGGCGAGCAACGAGCCGAACACCAGCGCGAGCACGACCAGCGCACCGATGCCACCGAACAACGTCTCGGCGAGGACGTCGGCCCCGCCGCCACCACCCTCGGCCAGGGCGTCGGTGCCGGTGGCGACGACCGGGACCCCGAGCTGCGCGGCACTGTGCGCGGCCACCGCCTCGAGGGCGGGCAGGGCGGCGGCGTAGGCGTCGGCTCCGGGCACCGGTGTCGGGTAGACCAGCACGACGCCGAGTCGGCCGTCGTCGGCGAGCAGGTCGGGAGTGCCGCTCCAACTCGCGACGCGCGCGCC
>CAXUNA010000193.1:0-7303 GCA_964252095.1 uncultured Jatrophihabitans sp.
GCGGGCGAGCCACCGCCGCAACCGGCGCACGGCGAGGACGTCGGCGCGCCCGAGCGGACCGAGCAGCATCGCCTCCACCGCGGTGTCGGCGGCGGCGAGGGCGGCGGGATCGTCGGTGAGCTGCGTGGCGGAGTACTCGAGCGCGGTGAGCAGGGCGTCGACCACGCCGGTCTCGGCGAGCGGGACGTCGTCGCCGACCAGTTCCACCGGGACGCCGGCGGTGACCAGTGCCCGCCGCAGCACCGCGCCGGACTGGGCGACCGACCGCACCAGCACCGCGATCCGTGACCAGGGCACCCCGTGGTCGAGGTGGGCGCGCCGGACCTCGGCGGCGAGCGCCGCGGCCTCGTCGGCCCCGGAGCGGTACAGCCGCACCTCCACGTGGCCCGGGGGGACGCCGGGCGCCGCCACGAGGTCGTGGTGGGTGGAATCGTGGCCGAGCGCCTTCGCGACCCGGCGGCTCGCGACGAGCAGGGCAGTGCCCGAGCGGCGACTGGTGCGCAGGTCGACCTGCTGGACCATCTGACCGAGGTCCTGCTCGAAGTCGTCCATCGCGCGCGGCTCGCTGCCACGGAACGCGTAGATCGACTGGTCCGGGTCACCGACCGCCACGAACTCCACCGCCCCCTCGGCGAGCAGCCGCAGCAGCTGCGCCTGGGCGGGATCGACGTCCTGGTACTCGTCGACGAACACGTGCCGCCGGCGCGCGCGTTCCTCCGCGAGCAGGCCGCGGACCGCGGCGAACGCGTCGACCGCGGAACTCACCAGCTCGGCGCTGTCGAAGGTGCCGGGCCGCTGGAGCGAGGTGACGTCGCGGTACTGCTGGAACAGCCGGGCGGCCGCGGCCCAGTCGGGCCGGCCGTGCGCGCGGCCCAGTTCGTCGAGCCCGACGGCGTCGAGGCCGCGTTCGGTGGCTCGGGACAGGAAGTCTCGCAGTTCGTTGGCGAATCCCAGGGTGCCGACGGCCGGTAGCAGCTCGGCGGGCCATCCCACCGGCACCTCGGTGGAGGTCAGCAGCTCGCGCAGCACGATGTCCTGCTCGGACGCCACGAGCAGGCGCGGCGCCGGGACCGGCGCCTGCGGGGTGGACGAGCGCAGCGCCGCGAGCCGCAGGATCCCGTAGGCGTAGGAGTGGATCGTGCGGGCCACCGGTTCGCGCACGGTGCGACCCAGCCGGGCCGTGATCCGGTCCCGCAGCTCGGCCGCCGCCCGGCGACCGAAGGTGAGCACGAGGATCTGCTCGATCGGCACGCCGCGGTCGACCACGCGGTCGACGACCGCCTCCACGAGGGTCGCCGTCTTGCCGGTGCCGGGGCCTGCGAGCACCCGTAACGGGCCGCCCCGGTGGTCGACCACCTGCTGCTGGTCGGCATCCAGCACCGGCGCGGTGACGACCGGCACGGGCGGTCGCACCAGCCGGTAGCGCGTGGGCGCGGGAGCGGGGCGGGTCACGTCGTCATTGGAACACCGGCCTCCGACAGTTTCCGGAACCACCCGGCCCCGCACGGAATCCGCAAGCGATCGACAAGCGGTGCGTGCCAGGCTCACGCCATGACCGACACCGACTACCGCGAGGTCAACCGCGCGTTCTGGGACGACCGCGCCGAGGCCCACGCCGCGAGCCCCGGCTACGACGTCGCGAAGTTCGCCGACGACCCCCGCTTCCTCTCCGACGTCGTCCGGTTCGACCTCCCCCGTCTGGGCGACGTCGCCGGACTCACCGGCGTCCACCTGCAGTGCCACATCGGCACCGACACCGTCTCGCTCGCGCGGCTCGGGGCTCGGATGACCGGCCTCGACCTCTCGGCCACCTCGCTCGCCCAGGCCCGCCGGGTCGCGGCGCTCGCCGGCGTGGACGTCCCGTTCGTCGAGGGCGAGGTGTACGCGGCGCCCG
The DNA here is from genome assembly GCA_964252095.1 of uncultured Jatrophihabitans sp. GTDB lineage: Bacteria > Actinomycetota > Actinomycetes > Mycobacteriales > Jatrophihabitantaceae > CAXUNA01. The sequence continues at coordinate 1,895 of CAXUNA010000193.1, forward strand.
AACTGTTGCAGCCTGCATCGTTCGACTTCGTCTACACCGGGATCGGCGCACTGTGCTGGCTGCCGGACATCACCCGGTGGGCGCGCGTGGTGGCAACGCTGCTCCGACCCGGCGGCCGGTTGTTCGTGCGCGAGGGCAACCCCGTGCTGTGGGCGCTGGAGGACAACCGCGACGACGACCTGCTCGTGATGAAGTACCCCTACCACCACCAGTCGGAGCCGCTGGTCTGGGACGAGGACGGCAGCTACGTCGAGGTCGACACGTCGTTCACCCACAACCGCTCGCTGAACTGGAACCACGGCTTCGGCGAGATCGTCACGGCGCTGGTCGAGGCCGGGCTGCAGCTCACCGCGTTGGTCGAGCACGACTCGGTGCCCTGGGAGGCGCTGCCCGGCCAGATGGTGCGCGGCGGCGAGTACGACGAATGGTCGTTGAAGGACCGCTCGTGGCGCGCGCCGATGAGCTACACGCTGCAGGCGGTCAAGCCGGGCTGACGCCGTCCCAGCGCACCTGCTCGAGCGCGATCCGTTCCCGGCGCACGGGCACGCCCTCGTCCCGCAGCTGCTCCAGCTGCCGCTGCCGCACCGGCTCGGCGCAGCTGCCGTCGGCCCGGACGACGCGCCACCACGGCACGCCCCCGCCGTGGCGGGACAGCGAGCGTGCGACGCTCCGGGGTCCACGGTCGCCCAGGAACTCGGCGACGTCGCCGTAGGTCATGACCCGCCCCGGCGGGATGGTCTCGACCACGGCGAGGACGTCGTCGTCGGACAACGGCGTGGGCTGGGCGGGCACCTGCGCAGACTATTCGGGTCCGCTGAGGCGCTCAGCCCGCTCACGGGCGGCTCCTGTGCACTGGAGCCCATGATGTTCGCCGCGACCGGCCACGACCTGGCCGCCGACCCCTTCGGCCGGGAGCTGTCGGGGCTGCTCACCGTGCTCGTGCTCAGCGGGCTCGCGCTGGTGGTGGCCGCGCTGGTGCCCCGTCGCCGACTGCTCGCCGCGGCCGCGGGTGTCTCGCTCGCCGTGCTGGTCGGGCTGACCATCACCCCGCTGGGCGGATGGTCGGCGTTGGGTTTCGAGACCGGTGCACTGCGCAACATCATCACGAACGTCGAGCCGCACCGGGCGGCGCTCACCGGCTGGTTCCGCAACGCCGACGGGCACTCCAACGTGCTGCTGTACCTGCCCGCCGGCCTGTTCGTGTCGCTGCTGCTGCGGCGGCCGCTGTCGACGACGGTGTCGCTGACCGCCCTCTCGTTCGGGATCGAGTGCTGGCAGTCGACGCTCACCACCCGCGTCGGTTCCTTCGACGACGTCGTGGCCAACGGGATCGGGGCCGCGCTCGGCGCCGTCATCGCGGCCGTCGTGATGGGCGTCACCGCTCTGACGCGTCGGCCCGACACCGACCACGCGGTGCGGCACCCGGGCCAGCTCAGCCGGTCGGGCTGACCCGCGGCCGATCCGACCTCACGCGGCGTCGTGGACGGTCACCGCGTAGCCCTCCGGGTCGCGGAAGGTGAACATGCGGCCGAACGGGCTGTCCGCCGGCGGCGTGACGATCTCGACGCCCGCGTCCGCGAGGTCGGCGTGCAACCCCTCCGCGTCGTCGGCGGCGAGCCAGATCACCACACCGGTGCCGGGACGGTCGACGGCAGTTAGGTCGACGCCCGGCAGCGGGTCGCGGAGCGCGAACGCGATGGGTCGGGTCGCGAAGACGACGGCGTGGGGCGGGCCGGCCGGGTCGCGGGTGAGACCGAGGCGCTGCTCGTAGAACGCCGCGGCGGCGTCGATGTCGCGTACCTGCAGGGCGATGAACGACGGTCCGTGCACGGTCATGGGGACGACCTCTCCTCGTTGATGTCAACATCCTGACATCACCACGGTATGTCAAACTGTTGACATGGGTCAAACCGGGTCGGGGTACGAGACGTCGCCGGGCTATGTCCTCAAACGCGCCCAGGCCGCACTGCACGCGCGGATGGACGACGTGCTGCGCCCCCTGGGACTCACGGTGGCGCAGTACGCCTGCCTCGAGCAGCTCGCGCACCGGCCGGGTGTCTCGAACGCCGAGCTCGCCCGCAGCGCGTTCGTCTCACGGCAGTCGATGAACGTCGTCCTGCGGGGACTCGCCGAGCGCGGACTGTTGCACCGTGACCACGACGCCGTCGAGGGTCGCGCCGTGCCGACCCGCCTCACGAGGTCGGGCGAGGCCCTGGTCGGCCGGGCACGGCGCGACGTGGATGCCATCGACGCGCGGGTGGGCGAGACGCTGGGCCGATCGGCCGCCACCGTGGTGCGCGCGTTGACCGCGGTGGCCGAAACCCTCGAAGCGGGCGGGTGATCGCGCGGCCGCGTCAGCTCGCGGCCGCCTCCGACGCCACGCACGCCCGGAACGTGCGACGGAACGCGAGTGGGCCGACACCACGTCGGCGCGCGAAGTGGTGGCGCAGCGCGTCCGCGCCACCGAAGCCGACCTCGACCGCCACCCGCTCGACGGGCAGGTCGGTCCCCTCCAGCAACGACTCCGCCCGCAGCAACCGCTGCTCCAGCAGCCACTGATGGGGCGTCGTGCCGGTGGACTCCTTGAACCGGCGGGCGAAGGTCCGCGGGGACATCAGGGCCCGCGCCGCGAGATCGTCAACCGTGAGCGGCTCGTGCAGGCGCTCCATCGACCACTGCAGGACGGCGGCGAGGTCGTCACGCTCGTCGACGCCGACCACCGGGGCCTCGATGTACTGCGCCTGCCCGCCGGTGCGGTGGGGCGGCACCACCATCCGCCGGGCGATGGCGTTCGCCACGGCGGCGCTCTGCTCGGTCCGGACGAGGTGCAGGCAGGCGTCGATGCCCGACGCCGTGCCGGCGCTGGTGACGAACGGGCCGTCGACGGCGTAGAGCGCGTCACTGTCGATGTCGAGCGAGGGGAACATCGCGGCGAGTTCGTGGGCGTGCCGCCAGTGCGTGGTGACCCGACGACCGTCGAGCAGGCCGGTGGCCGCGAGCAGGAAGACCCCGGAGCAGACGGTGAGCACCCGCGCCCCGCGGGCGACGGCGGCGTGCAGCGCCTCGACCACCTCCGGTGACGGCGGCAGGTCGACGCCGGACCACGCCGGGATCGTGACGAGGTCGGCGGTGGCCAACCGGTCCAGCCCCTCCGTCACCTGGATCGAGAATCCCGCGTGTGTGGCGACCATCCCGGGCTGGTCGGTGCAGACGGCGAAGTCGTAGACCGGCAGCCCGTCGGCGGAGCGGTCGAGGCCGAAGACCTCGCAGACCACGCCCAGCTCGAACGGGTGGACGAACGACCCCACGAGGGCGACCACGTTCCGGAGCATGGCGTCAGTGTGGCAGGAATTTCCTGGCGGTGGGCAGTTCTGCCACTGGTAATCGGCTTGGTGATGGGTCGACCATTACCGACATGATCACTCTCCTGGTCCTGGTCCTGGTGTTCGCCGCCCTCGGAGCGCTCGGCGCGCTCGCGCTCCGGTTCGGCGTCGACTCGCGTGACGGCTGCGACTGGCAGCCGTACGACATCACCGCGCCGCGCATCCCGCGCTGGTAGCGGGGATTCAGGCGCTGGACGCCTCGGGCGAGCCGCTCGCGTCGGCGTCACTGACACCCGGCAGCGACCGGGTGAGGACGACGAACGTGACGACGTCGGCGACGGACAGCCCGGAGGCCGCGGCGACGCCCAGCAGCAGGTCGTGGGCGGCCTGTTCGTCGAGCCCGTACCGGCCCATGAGCACGCCCTGGGCGACCCCGAGCTGCCGACGGCCGTCGAGCGCGTCGACCAGCGAGGCCGCGCGGGCCTCGGCGCGGGCGTGGAGCAGCAACATGCTGGTGAGTTCGGCGAGCAACCGCGCGGAGGCCACCGCCAGCGGCGAGGCCATCGCGCCCGGCCGGTCGCTGAAGACGCTGAGCACGGTGGTGGGGACCGCGTGGACCGGCATGCTGAGCACCGAACGGACCGGCGTCGTCGCGAGCGTCTCGCGGACGAACGCGGGCCACCGCGACTCCCGCGTGAAGTCCGACGAGGTGACCACCTCGCCGTGGGTGGCCGCCTGCAGACAGGGGCCCTCGTGGGTCGCGATCTGCACCCCGGTCACGCGGTTGAAGATCGGCGCCGACACCACGCGCAGCCCGCTGACGCCCGGGCGCGGGATCTCCAGGACCCCCGCCCAGGACGCACCGTCGACGCGGGACAGCACGAGGTCCAGCACGTCGTCGAGGACGAGTTCGACCGGGGCGTCGGCCAACCGCCGACTGAGGTCGGCGAACTGCGACACGATCGACGCCGCCGCCATGCAACGTCCTCCTCGCCGACCGGTGCGAGCCCCACCGGGAGATCGGGGCGGGACCCGGAGACGGTAGCGCTCAGGACCGGGCCGCGACACCCGGGCGAGGGCAGGACGGGCGGAAGGTCCGGACAGTCGGGTTCAGGCGGGCGTCGACACCCGGCCGGTCCGGACCCGTCGACGAAGGGCGACGACCAGCGCACCCAGCACCGACAGGGCCGCCGCCACCACGGCCGCGCGGTCCCAGCCGCTGACCAGCGCCGCGGCGGGAGTCATTCCCGATCCACTGCCGACCACCGCCACGACCACCGTCACCCCGACGGCCGATCCCAGGTAGCGCGCGGTGTTGTTCGCCCCGCTGCCCATGCCGGAGCGGTCGGGCGGAACGCTCGCGACCGCCTCCCGGCCGAGCGCCGCGTTGAGCACGCCGCTGCCGATGCCGGCGAGGAGCAGACCGGGGACGAGGACGCCGATGCCGCTGCCGGGGTCGACGAGCGTGAGCAGGGCCTCGCCCAGCCCGATCACCAGCAGGGAGACGACCATCTGCTCGCGGCCGCCGAACCTCGCGGGGAGCCGGCGCGCGGCGAGCGCGGTGACCACGCTGGTCACCGACCACAACAGCAGGACCAGCGCGGCCGTCATCCCGGAATGTCCCAACCCGCGCTGGACGAACGTCGACAGGTACGACATCAACGCGATCACCGACAGCCCGGTGACGAGGGCGGCGAGCGTCACCGCGCGGAACGCGTCGCGGGTGAACAGCCCGAGGTCGATGACCGGCGCGGTGGTGCGTCGCTCCACGACGACGAACACGACGGCGAGGACGACAGCCGCGACCAGCTCCCCGATCGTGAGGGGTCTCGCCCACCCACTGCGTCCCTCGACGAGGCCCGCCAGCAGCAGCGCCAGGGCAGCGGCGAGCACCAGCATGCCCGGCAGGTCGACGGGCTTCGGGTGCTCCGCCTTCGACTCCGCGAGGTGGGTCTGCGCGAACGCCGCCACCCCGAGCGCGGCCACCGCGATCACGACGTAGGCCCACCGCCAGCTCGCGACGTCGGCCGCCGCCGCGGTGAGCACCGGGCCGAGCGCGATCCCCGCGCCGACACTCGCCCCCCAC
>CAXUNA010000194.1:0-7261 GCA_964252095.1 uncultured Jatrophihabitans sp.
GTGCTGGAGATCGAGGCCGGGCTCACCACCGTGACCGCGGTGTTCTTCGACGACGAGACCGGCGGGCTGCTCGCCACCTACACCTACCGGCGCGACGCCGACACCCTGCTGCTCGCCGAGGGCATCCACCTCGACCCGCCGGAGAATGGCCGGCTGGGGTTGACGGCGGTGGAGCGGACGCGGCAGATGTGGATCCGGGCCGACGGCAGCTGCGACGTGCTCGTCGACCGCCGTGGGGGCGTGGAGTACGAGGGTGGCGGGTCCACGGTCGACGTGGACCACTACCGGGTGCCGGTCCCCGGATTCGGCGCGTGGGATCTGCTCGTGCGGTTCGAGTGGTGACGACGTGACGCTCGACCTGCGCGCCGTGGCGCACCGGTACCGCGAGGTCGTCGGCGGCGAACCACGCGTGACCCGGCACTGGAACGACGACGAGTCCGTGTGGGTCGACATCTTCTCGGCCGCCGACCGGCCGCAGCCGGGCGTGACGACGTGGGCCACCCTCGGCATGAGCCGGTTCGACGCCGACTACGAGGTGGCCGACGGCCGGGACATGCGGGTGGAACTCGTCGGCGAGGTGGACTCCGCGGTCACCACGTTCGGCCACATGCTCACCAGTTGCGCGCTGAACCTGGTGGGCGGCGGGTACGGCCTCGAGCTCGACACCGTGTACCCCGACATCGTCCGGCAGTACGAGCCGGACGTCAGCACCGCGCACATGCTGCTCACCGGGGTGTTCTCGTTCGAGGGACTCGACGAGATCGAGGGTGACGACGAGGTCCTGGTGTTCCTGCAGGCGGTGCCGATCACCGACGACGAGTTCGCCTTCGCCCGCCGGCACGACGCCGAGGACCTCGCCGACCTGCTCGCCCGGGTGCGACCGAACCTCCTCGACCTCGACCGGCCGTCGGTCGTCCCCGCGGTGCAGCTCGCCGCCCCGGTCTACTGCGAGCGGTTCGATCCGCTGCGGTTCGAGCCGGTCGCGCCGCTCGACGAGGTGGAAGCCCGGCGACGGTACGTCGAGGGCCCGACCTTCACGGTGGTGCTGCCCGACGACGACACCGCGGTGCCCCGTGCCGTGCTGGAGGTCGACGCCGGTGCCTCGCGCGTCATGGTGACGTTCCTGGGCGTCCGTGGGGCGGTGGGGACGACGTACCTGTTCCGCCGTCGTGGTGAGCGGTTGTTCTTCGAGCAGATCGACGTCTACGGCTACCCCGGCGAGGACGTCGTCGCGGAACTCGACGTGGACCTCGCAGTGGCGACGCCGTACTCGCCGTCGAACGTCGTGCGTCACGAGCAGTTCTGGTTCCGCCCCGACGGCGTGGGACGCCGCACCCTCGACGACGCGGGCCGGCCGACGATCGAGGCCGAGGACCGCCGCGACGTCCCGGTGGACGACCTGTGGGAGCCGGTGCCGGAGTTCGGCGACTGGTCCTCGATCGGCCGCTACGAGCGCTGAGCGTCAGATCCTGCGCGGTCCTGCGGTCGGTTCTGCGCGGCGTGGCGCCGACGTCCTCACGCGCGCGCGACTCAGACGTTGCGGCGGTACTGCCCGCCCACCTCGAAGAACGCGTTGCTGATCTGACCCAGCGAGCAGTGTCGGACGGCCTCCATCAGCGCCTCGAACACGTTCTCACCGGAGATCGCTGCACGCTGCAACAACGCGATCGCCTCGGGGGCGTCCTCTCGGTGCTCGTCGTGGAAGCGCGCGAGGCGGTCGAGCTGTCCCTGCTTCTCGGCCTCGGTGGCGCGGGCGAGCTCGACGGTGACGGGCGTGCCCTCACCCGCGTTCGGGTCGAGGAAGGTGTTGACGCCGACGATCGGCAACGAGCCGTCGTGCTTGCGGTGCTCGTACAGCATCGACTCGTCCTGGATCCGGCCGCGCTGGTAGCCGGTCTCCATCGCGCCGAGGACCCCGCCGCGTTCGGAGATGCGGTCGAACTCCAGCAGCACTGCTTCCTCGACGAGGTCGGTGAGCTGCTCGATGACGTAGCTGCCCTGGATGGGGTTCTCGTTGCCCGAGAGGCCCCACTCCTTGTCGATGATCATCTGGATGGCGAGCGCGCGCCGGACCGAGTGGGCGCTCGGCGTGGTGACCGCCTCGTCGAAGGCGTTCGTGTGCAGGCTGTTGCAGTTGTCGTAGATCGCGCACAGCGCCTGCAGGGTGGTGCGGATGTCGTTGAAGTCCATCTCCTGCGCGTGCAGCGAGCGCCCCGAGGTCTGCACGTGGTACTTCAGCTTCTGGCTGCGTTCGCCCGCGCCGTACTTCTCCCGCATCGTGACGGCCCAGATCCGGCGGGCGACCCGGCCGATCACCGAGTACTCGGCGTCGAGGCCGTTGGAGAAGAAGAACGACAGGTTCGGGGCGAAGTCGTCGATGTCCATGCCGCGCGCCAGGTAGGACTCGACGTAGGTGAAGCCGTTCGCGAGCGTGAACGCCAACTGGCTGATGGGGTTCGCCCCGGCCTCGGCGATGTGGTAGCCGGAGATCGACACCGAGTAGAAGTTGCGCACCCGGTGGTCGATGAACCACTGCTGGATGTCACCCATGCAGCGCAGCGCGAACTCGGTGGAGAAGATGCAGGTGTTCTGGCCCTGGTCCTCCTTGAGGATGTCGGCCTGCACCGTGCCCCGCACGTTCGCAAGCACCCACGCGCGCAGCTCGTCGGTCTCACCGGCGTCGGGCTCGCGGCCCTCCTCGGCGCGGAACACCTCGAGCCGCTGGTCGATCGCGGTGTTGAGGAACATGGCGAGGATCGCGGGCGCCGGGCCGTTGATCGTCATCGACACCGACGTGGTGGGCGAGGTCAGGTCGAAGCCGTCGTAGAGCACCTTCATGTCGTCGAGCGTGGCGATCGAGACGCCGGAGGTGCCGACCTTGCCGTAGATGTCGGGGCGGGGATCGGGGTCGCGGCCGTACAGGGTCACCGAGTCGAACGCGGTCGAGAGCCGGGTGGCCTCGTTGCCGCTGGACAGCAGCTTGAACCGGCGGTTGGTGCGGAACGGGTCGCCCTCGCCCGCGAACATCCGCGCCGGCGCCTCACCCTCGCGCTTGAACGGGAAGACGCCGGCGGTGAAGGGGTAGTAGCCGGGCAGGTTCTCCTCGCGCAGGTACCGGACCAGCTCGCCGTCGTCGGTGGTGCGGGGGAGGGCGACGCGCGGGATCTTGTTGCCCGACAGGGTCTCCCGGGTCAGTGCCGTGTGGAACTCGTTGCCGCGGACGGTGTAGACCAGCTCGTCGCCCGAGTACTGCTCGACCACTGCAGGCCAGCCCGCGAGCTGCTCACGGACCTCGCTGCGGAACTCCTCGTCCGTTGCCTGCTGCAACGATGCCACCGCCTCGGCGGCGGGGGAACCGGCCTCGAGCAGCGCGGCGGTCGTGGCGAGGTGCTGGCGACGTCGGGCGACCTCGGCCTGGGCCGCGGTGACCTCGTGGTGGTCGCGCACGCTCTCGGCGATCTCGGCCAGGTAGCGCGCGCGGTTGCCGGGCAGGACGCCGTGCAGCGCGGTCGAGATCTTTCCCTCGACCCGCGCGAGGGTTCCGGCGCCGGCCGGCAGACCCTTCGCGGTCAGCTGGGCGAGCAGGTCCTGGTAGAGCGCGGTGACGCCGTCGTCGTCGAAGCGGGCGGCGCTGGTGCCGAACACCGGCATGTCCTCCCACGGCACGCCGAACGCCTCGCGGTTGCGGACCAGCTGGCGGGCAACGTCGCGACGGGCGTCGTCGGCTCCGCGCCGTTCGAACTTGTTGATCGCCACGGCGTCGGCGAAGTCGAGCATGTCGATCTTCTCCAGCTGCGAGGCGGCGCCGTACTCCGGCGTCATGACGTAGAGGGAGACGTCACAGAACGGCAGGATGCTGGTGTCGCCCTGCCCGATGCCGGGGGTCTCGACGACCACGAGGTCGAAGCCCGCGGCCTTCACGGCCGCGACGAGGTCGGCGAGGTTCTCCGGCACGGCCTGCCCCGCCGTGCGGGTGGCCAGCGAGCGGAAGAAGGTGTGGCTACCGTCGGGGGAGGTCTCGAGCGCGTTCATCCGGATGCGGTCGCCGAGCAGGGCACCGCCTCCCCGTCGACGCGTGGGGTCGATCGCGAGGTGGGCGATGCGCAGCTTGTCCTCGTGGTCGAGACGGAACCGCCGCAACAGCTCGTCCGAGAGCGAGGACTTGCCGGAGCCGCCGGTGCCGGTGATGCCGAGCACCGGGACCTCGCGGCGGCCGGCGGCCTCGCGCAGGGCCACGGCGAGGTCGTGGTCGCGGCCCTGCTCCAGCACGGTGAGCGCACGGGCCAGGGCGGCGGTGTCACCGGCGAGCACGGCGTCGAGAGCGGGCGGGGTGTCGGCGAGGTCGACGTCGGCGTCCCTGATCAGCTCGTTGATCATGCCGGGCAGACCCAGCCGTTGTCCGTCCTCGGGCGAGAAGATCGTCACGCCGCGCTCGCGCAGCAGGGCGATCTCCTCGGCGACGATCACACCGCCGCCACCGCCGAACACCTGCACGTGACCCGCGCCGCGCTCACGCAGTTGCTCGACGAGGTAGGTGAAGTACTCGACGTGGCCGCCCTGGTAGGACGACACCGCCACACCCTGTGCGTCCTCCTCGATCGCCGCCCGGACCACGGCTTCGACGCTGCGGTCGTGACCGAGGTGCACGACCTCCGCGCCCTGGCTCTGCAGCATCCGCCGCATGATGTTGATCGCGGCGTCGTGGCCGTCGAACAGGCTCGCGGCCGTGACGAACCGGACGGGGTTCACCGGGATGTGCAGATCGTTCTGTGGCACGCGCGCCTCCTGGACCGCAGGTACTAGGACGTCCTAGTAACTCTAGGTCCGGTATACCCCTCTGCCGCGTGAGATGTCGGTCAGATCACCGACTCCCCGAGGTCTGCCCGATCTGTCCGTTGACCCGTTCCAGCGGTGACGGGAACATGCGCCTGACCATCGACGTCCGGGAGGACACGTGACCAGAGCCCGCCGACTGCTGTGCGGCGCCACGACCGCCCTGCTGCTCACCGCGGCAGCCGTGGCCGCAGCACCGGCCGCCCGGGCGGCGACGGTGACCTCGCTGTCGCCCACCTCCGGCCGGCCCGGTAGCACCGTCACCGTCACCGGGACCGGGTTCTCCGGCACCTCCAGCGTGAAGTTCACCGGTGCCACGGCCACGGCGAAGGTGTCGTCGTCGACCAAGCTCAGCGTGGTGGTGCCGGCGGGCGCCTCGACCGGCCCGGTCACGGTGTCGAGCGGCGGGTCCACCGGTCTGGCGGCCGGGAACTTCACCGTCACCCTCGGACTCCTGCTCTCGACCCAGGTGGGCCCACCCGGAACCCGGGTCACGCTGAGCGGTGCGGGCTTCGGCGCGAACGAGGCGGTCGACGTCTACACCGGCACCGCGGCCGTGGCCCTGGTCGTGGCCGGTGCGACCGGCACGTTCTCCCTGCCCCGGTTCGTCGTCCCACGCACCACGCCTCCCGGCGACTTCTGGGTCACGGCGGTCGGACGCAGCAGCGGCCGGGCGACCCAGACGGCGTTCACCGTGCGGGCCGACTGGCCGCAGATGGGCAACGACGCCTCCGGCGCCCGGGCCGTGCCGGACGAGAACGTCATCACCCGCACTTCCGCGAAGACGCTCGGCCGGGCCTGGGTCTACCGCGCACCCGGTGCGGTGCAGTCCGGCGTGTCGGTGTCGGGTGGCCTCGCGTACGTCCAGGGCGCCGGTCTGCTGTACGCGCTCGATGCCACCACCGGTGCGAAGAAGTGGTCGAGGACGACCGACAACGCCAACGAGTTCTCGACGCCCGCGGTCTCGGGGACGACCGTGGTGGTCGGGTCGTCCGACGGCGGCATCTACGCGTTCAACGCCCTCACCGGGGATCCGCGGTGGCGCGCCACCATGACCGCCGGGTCGTACGCCTCGGCGACGATCTCGGGCGGCGTCGTCTACATCGCGTCCTACCTCGGCACGGTCTACGCCTACGACCTGCTCACCGGCGCCGTGCGCTGGAGCGCCACCCTGGGCGGGAACGTGGTGTCCTCGCCGGCCGTCGACGACGGGCTGGTGTTCATCGGGTGCTACGACGGCAAGCTCTACGCCCTCGACGCGGCGACCGGTGCCGTGCAGTGGACGTACACGACCAGTGGGGTCGTCGAGGCGCCGCCGACGGTCGTGAACGGCACCGTCTACGTCGGCAACGACGCCGGGATCTTCTACGCCGTGGGTGCGGGTTCGGGGTTGCTCGCGTGGTCGGCGAACCGCGGCGCGGCGATCTACGGCCGGGCGGCGGTGGCCGACGGCCTCGTGTACACCGGGGTGGCCGGCGGATCGGTGATCGCCGCCGACGCGTCGAACGGCGCCGTCCAGTGGACCGCGGCCACCGGCAACACGAACCCGACCGGTCCGGCCGTCGGCGGGGGCGTGGTGTTCGTGACCAGCTACGACCAGCGGCTGTGGGCGTTCGACGCGACCAACGGCGCCCGCCTGTGGTCCTACGGGCTCGGGGGCGGCACGTTCGGTGACGCGCCCTCGGTGGTCAACGGCGTGGTCTACCAGGCGGCCGAGAACGGCAAGATCTTCGCGTTCGCGCCGCGCGGCCAGGTGCCGGCCGCGACCCGGGCGGCCGCGCCGGAACGCCGGGCCCTGGGCCCGGGGCTCCGCGTCGTCACCCGCTGACGCCGGCCGCGGAGCGTCAGCCGGTGACCTCGCGGAGCTTGCCGGTGGCGACGTCGAAGACGAACCCGCGGACCGAGTCCTTCTTCGGCACGAACGGGTTCGCCGTGATCCGGTTGACCGACTGCCGCACGTCCTCGTCGAGGTCGGGGAACGCCTCGGCGGCCCAGTCCGGCTTGATGCCGGTCTCCTCCTGGATGCCGCGCTTGAACTCGTCGTCGGTGAAGGTGAGCATGCCGCAGTCCGTGTGGTGGATGAGGATGATCTCCTCGGTGCCGAGCAGCCGCTGGCTGATGGCGAGCGAGCGGATCTCGTCCTCGGTGACCACGCCGCCGGCGTTGCGGATGACGTGGGCCTCGCCCTCCTGCAGGCCGAGGATGCGGTAGACGTCGAGCCGGGCGTCCATGCAGGCGACCACGGCGACGTGCTTCGCCGGCGGCAGCGGCAACGGGCCGGAGAAGGACTCGGCGTAGCGGGCGTTGTTCTCGAGCAGTTCGTCGGTGACGGTCACGCCTCGGACCCTACCAAGTCGGTAGGGAAACCGGGGTTGTCAGCGGACCGTCGTCGCGAAGCCGGGGGCCGGCGGGGCGGGTACCGGCCCGC
>CAXUNA010000195.1:0-7240 GCA_964252095.1 uncultured Jatrophihabitans sp.
GTCCGACGGCGAGTCCGGCGGCGTCGTCGTCGACGAAGCGTGCCGGACGGCCGACCCGGCCGTGTCGGCGATCGGCGAGTGCGCGTGCCTCGGCGCCACCGTCTACGGGCTGGTCGCGCCGGGCTACGCCATGGCCGAGGCGGTGGCCGACCGGCTGGTGCACGGCGCCGGCGCCGAGCTCGGGGCACAGGACCTCTCGACGACGCTGAAGCTGCTCGGGGTCGAGGTCGCGAGTTTCGGTGACGCCCACGCGGTGACCCCCGGCGCGTTGTCCGTCGCCTACTCCGACCCCGTCGCGGGCGTCTACAAACGGCTCGTCGTCACCGACGACGCCCGCACGATCCTCGGCGGCGTGCTGGTCGGCGACGCCTCGGCGTACGGGACGTTGCGGGCGCTGGTCGGGCAGGAGCTGCCCGGCGACCCGCAGGACCTGCTGTTCGACGGCGCGGGCGGGCTTTCGGCGTCCGCGATCCCCGACACCGCGCAGATCTGCTCGTGCCGCGCGGTCGACAAGGGCACGATCTGCTCGGCCATCGTCGCCGACGGGTTGTCCGACGTCGCCGGTATCAAGCGGTGCACGGGCGCCGGGACGGTGTGCGGGTCGTGCGTGCCGGTGCTGAAGTCACTGCTGGTCGAGAGCGGCGCGTCGGTCAGCACGGCGTTGTGCGAGCACTTCTCCCAGACCCGCGCGCAGCTCTACGACATCGTCCGTGCCGCGGAGATCAGGTCGTTCAGCGAGTTGATCGGTGCTCATGGCAACGGTCGCGGCTGCGACATCTGCAAGCCGGCGGTGGCCTCGATCCTGGCCAGCCTCGAGCGTCTCGACGGTGAGACCATCCTCGCCGGCGAGCAGTCGTCGTTGCAGGACACCAACGACCGGTTCCTCGCCAACATCCAGCGCAACGGGACGTACTCGGTGGTCCCGCGGATCGCCGGCGGCGAGATCACGCCCGACGGTCTCATCGCGATCGGCGAGGTGGCGCGTGACTTCGGGCTGTACACCAAGATCACCGGTGGTCAGCGGATCGACATGTTCGGGGCCCGCGTGGAGCAGCTGCCGGCGATCTGGCGGCGGCTCGTCGACGCCGGGTTCGAGTCCGGCCACGCGTACGGCAAGGCGTTGCGGACGGTGAAGTCGTGCGACGGGTCGGACTGGTGCCGGTACGGCGTGCAGGACGCCGTCGGCCTCGCCATCGATCTCGAGATGCGGTACCGCGGGCTGCGGGCGCCGCACAAGATGAAGTCGGGTGTCTCGGGGTGCGGCCGGGAGTGCGCGGAGGCGCAAGCGAAGGACTTCGGCGTCGTCGCCACCGAGCAGGGTTGGAACCTCTACGTCGGCGGCAACGGGGGCGCGCGGCCGCGGCACGCCGACCTGCTGCTGTCCGAGGTGGACACCGAGACGCTGATCCGGACGATCGACCGGTTCCTCATGTTCTACATCCGCACCGCCGACCGGTTGCAGCGCACCGCGCCGTGGCTCGCCGCGCTCGAGGGTGGGTTGGAGTACCTGCGCGCCGTGATCGTCGACGACGCGCTCGGGATCTGCGCCGAGCTTGATGCCGCGACGGAGCGCCACGTCGCCGCCTACCGCGACGAGTGGGCCGCGGTGCTCGAGGATCCCGAGCTGTTGCGGCGGTTCACCTCGTTCGTCAACGCGCCGGGCGTACCCGACCCCGACATCGAGTTCGTCGCCGAACGGGGTCAGCCCAAACCGGTCGCGCTGCAGCCGCGCGGGCGCGAGCTGGTCGCCGGCCCGACCCTGGCGGTGGTGCGGCGATGACAGCCGCGGCGGTCCCGTCCCCGGTCGCCGCGTGGGCGGCGGTGTGTTGCCTGGCCGACATCCCGCGGGAGCAGGGGGTGGCGGCCCTGCTCGAAGGGGTACAGGTTGCGGTGTTCCGCACCCATGACGACGTCGTGTTCGCCGTCGACAACTGCGATCCGTGGACCGGTGCGAACGTCCTCGCCCGGGGCATCGTCGGCTCGCGCGGTGACACCCCGACCGTCGCCTCGCCGCTGCACAAGCAGGTCTTCTCGCTCGTCGACGGCTCCTGCTACGACGACCCGGCGATGTCGGTGAGCGCCTACCCGGCCCGCGTGGTCGACGGTGTCGTGGAGGTCGCCCGGCAGTGACTGGTGCGGCCCCGGAGACGTCGATGACGACGGTGGAACCCCTGACCGGGTTCACGGTCGGCATCACGGCGGCGCGCCGTCGGGAGGAGTTCGGGGCGGCGCTGGAGCGGCGCGGGGCGACAGTGCGGTACGCGCCGGCGATCCGGATCGTGCCGCTCGTCGACGACACCGAACTGCTGGCCGCGACGAAGGAATGCCTGGCCGCACCACTGGATCTGGCCGTGGCGACGACCGGCATCGGGTACCGCGGCTGGATCGAGGCGGCCGACACCTGGGGCCTCGGCGAGCAGCTGCTGGCGGCGTTGGGCCGGGCCACGGTGCTGGCGCGCGGTCCGAAGGTGCGCGGCGCGATCCGGGCCTCGGGGCTGCGGGAGGAGTGGTCGCCGGACTCGGAATCATCGAGCGAGGTGGTCGAGCACCTGCTGGGGCTCGACCTCGCCGGCAAGCGGATCGCGGTGCAGCTGCACGGCGAGCCGACGCCCGGGATGGTCGAGGCGCTGGTCGAGGCCGGCGCCCAGGTCATCGAGGTGCCGGTCTACCGTTGGGTGCCGCCCGTCGACGTCGAGCCGCTGCGCCGGCTGGTGCTCGCGGTGGTGGCGCGGGAGGTCGACTGCGTCGCGTTCACCAGCGCACCCGCCTCGACGAACTTCCTGCGTACGGCCGACGAACTCGGGATCGGTCCGGCGGTCCGCGCCGCCCTGCACACCGACGTCGTCGTGGCCTGTGTCGGCACGGTCACCGCGGCGCCGTTCACCCGGGAGGAGATCCCGGTGATCGCGCCGGAGCGCTTCCGCCTGGGGGCGTTGGTGCGCGAGATCGTCGTCGGTGTCCCTGTGCAACGATCCCGCCGTTTCCTTGCGGCCGGTGTCGCCGTGGAGGTGCGGGGCCAGGGTGTCGTCGTGGACGGGGTGTTCGTGCCGCTCGCGCCCGCCGCCATGGCGCTGATGAAGCGGTTGTCGCTGCGGCCGGGCGAAGTGGTCACTCGCTCGGCGTTGCTCGAAGCCCTGCCCGGCGGCGGTGGCGACGAGCACGCGGTCGAGGTGTCGATGGCCCGGCTGCGTTCCGCGCTCGGCGTGCCGCAGCTGATCAAGACCGTCGTCAAGCGGGGGTACCGGATCGACACCGAAGTGTGCGCGGTCTCGTGAGTTCTGCGGCGCTCAGGCGATCGCGGTCGCGATGACGTCGGCGGTCTTCCGCGGATCGTCGACCTGGATCACCAGCCGGGCGTAGCTCTCGTCGTGCAGCTCGATGACCAGCACCTTGCTCGCGTCGTGGACGTCCCAGAAGATGAGCTCACCGTCCTGGCGGAACGTGCCCGCCGCGATGACGCCCGGCACCCGCGAGCCGCCGACCTTGATCCCCTTGCGTTCGGCAGTGATGCCGGGATCGGCGGTGGCGCCCCGCACGTGGGCCAACGGGATGGTGAGCGTGCTCTTCAGTGCCCACAGCTTGTCGAGGCCCTCGACCTCGACGACCAGGTCGTTGCCGTCGATGTGCACCTTCGCCATCGTGTGCTCCTTCGTCTTCAGATCCCGACGCGGGCGGACAGTGCTCTCGCCGCGCGGGTGATCGTGGTGGTCGACGCTCCGGCCCGGGCCTGGAGTCGCAGCCCGACCAGCGCTCCCGCGAGCCCGGTCGCGACCTCGTGGTCGCCGCCGAACGCGCCGGCCAACGCCTCGAACACCCGCGCCACCTCGGCCGCCGCCACCGGGTCGGTCGGTGCTCGTTCCACGGCGGCGACCAGCAGCAGCCCCAGGTCAGGGCCCTTCGTCACGCCCGCCGTCAGCGGACCGTTCTTCGCCGCATTCAGCTTTTCGACCCATGGCAGCAGTTCGCCGTCCACGTAGGTGCGAAGCACGCGGTGGAACAGCTCGAGCTTGCTGCCGAACGTCCGGTACAGCGAACCCCGGTGGATGCCGAGCCCGACCACCAGATCGTCGACCGACGTGCCCTCGTACCCCCGTGCGGTGAACAGCCGCGCGGCCGCCGCCACCGCGTCCTGCTCGTCGAACCCACGTTGCCGGGCCATGCCCCGACGGTAGGTCAATGAGAACGACCGGTCAAGAACGATCGTTCTCGAACAACTTGATGGGTCGGCAGTCGGCCGCTCGGGACTGACACTGGAGCTCCCGCTCAGGCCGACCCCCTCAACGCTTCCCCGCTGCCGAGCCGGGCGAGGTCCGCGGCGGCGCGACCGGCCGCCCACCCTGACGGGTCGACCGCCGCGGTGCGGCGCATCGGCCGGGTCAGGGGGAACGCCTCCTTCACCGCTCGCTCGACCACTGCCTTCCGGTCGGCGAGCACGGGCAGCAACAACTCAAGGTCGACGCCGGACTCGACTGTCGTGGTCGCCTCTCGCAACCGTTCGCCGATGCGCGCGGCGAACGCCAGCAGGAACGAACGTCGGTAGGTCTTCACCGACGGTCCCCACCCGTCGTCGTGATCCGGCCGCGCGCGGGCGAGGGCTCGTGCGGCCTGGAGTTGCAGCGAGGTCGCCAGCAGCACCGTCGCCCGGACGTCGGCCGCCATGCCGACCACCGACGCGACGTCGAGACTGTCGTTGAGGAGCGCTTGGCAGTGGTTCGCGGCCGCGACGGCGTGCACGATCGAGAACTTGGGCCGGACGTACGGAGCGTCGAGCCAGATTCGCTGCAACGCCGCGCCGGCCGTCGGGTTCGCCCGGGCCGCGCCGAGCATGGCCTCGTCGACGCTGTGTCGCGCCATGAGCTCCTGCGCCTTCGCGGTGAACGCTTCGGCCTCGTGCTCGAACTCGGTGCGTTCGGCCTTCGCGAGCAGGGCCCGCACCTTCACCAACATGGCGGCCTCCCTCGCGTCTCCCGTCATGGCGACCGGCGCCGCGTTCGCCAGGGCCGGCCAGAACGCGATCTGTGCGAGCAGATCCAGCGCGATACCGGCTGTTTCGCCGAGCGACCAGCGCGCATCGGACACCCCGGACGTCAGCCGCGGCCGTGGTGTTCCAGCGGGCTCGGCGGCGACGACCTCGCGGAGCTCCGCACTCCAAGCGGGGTCCGTCCGCAACCGGGCATCGGCGTCGGTGACCTCACCCAGCACGTCGTAGAGACACGCCCCCGCCACGGCGTCGAGTCGCCGCGCGCGCACCTGTGTCATGTCGACCGGCCGCCACCCGGTGTCGATCAGCCGACGCACCGCGCGACCGACCACGTTCGCGACCGCGCGCAGCAGCAGGTCGGGTGGATGAGCGAGCGACGGCTCGACACATGCAGCCAACGGCACGCCGTATGAGCGCAGACGGGCCTGCTTCGTCAGCTCGGCCTCGGCGAGCTGCCGGCCGGAGGAAAAGGTGGTGTCCATGGTCGGAGATCGTGGTGGCAGGGTCCGACAGTTTTCGAACGACGATGCTGTTGCACGCGTCCGCGAAACGGCCTCGACGGAAGGGAGACTCGGACGCGCCGCTTCCGCTCAGTCCGAACCGTGCTGCGGGCGTGTCACACCGTCGCGGTGGGGGTAGTAGCAGGAGAGGAGGTCGTAGACCCAGCGGTCAAACTCGCGATCCACGGTCAGCGGCGTGGCCAGCAATCCTTCGAACCCGGCGGTCGCGGCGGCGACCTCGTGCGCTAGTCCTCGAGCTCGTCTTCGGTCATCGGGGGCGCTGCCGGCCGCGCGAGTCCGTCGACGGCGTCCGCCACGTCCTCGCGGGATGTGCCGAGCGCGAAGTTCTTGACCGCCTCGTCGGGTGTGGAGCTAAACAGGTCGCAGTCCCGGCCGAGGTACACGCACGTGGGTGCTTCGAGACCTCGGATCACACCAGTCTTGGGTGAACGTGCCCGATGCCGGTGTGGGAACGTCATCAGGGCGGGGTTCCGGCGGCGTCGCGCAGCACGGCGAGGGCGTGGGCGAAGAACTGTCTGAAGGTCCGGCCTTCGAATGCGGGGTCGTACCCGCCGTGCAGCGTCATGACCCAGTGATCTTCGAGCTCGTCTTCCGTCATGGACGAGGCGACCAGATTCTCGAGACCCTTGATCGAGGCGGCGACGTCACTCGCGGATTGACCACGCGCGAACCTCACGATGGCCTCGTCAGCGGTGGCGCCGAACAGGTCCCAGTCCTCCCCGAGGTACGCGGTGGTGAGCACTTCAAAACCTCTCACTACCGCCATCTACGGCCTCGGAAATGCAGTCTCGATGTACCAGCCACTGGGTTTCCTCCTCACAAGAATCACTTTGATTCGAGTCGCGTTGACGAACTTGCCGGATTTTCGCACATAGCACCGGCCGAACCCGGCGGGAAGTGTCCCGGTGAGTGGGAACGATTCGTCGTCGCCCGCGAGCCAACCCGCGATATCCGGCTGCGACGCGGCGATGAGGCGAGAGATGGCGGTCGTAGCCGCGGCCATGGACGTGAAGGTCGACGCAACGAACTTGTTGCGACCGATCAGATAGCTGTCGGTCTTTGCGACGTGCTCGCGGATGACGTGGGCGCTGGGGTTCGCGTCCTCGTTTGCCTGCAAGTCGATCGGCGGGATGCCCTCGTCGATGAGGGCGGTAACGGCCTGCAGCGTGTCGCGTTGAGCGGCCACCTGTCGCAGCTGGAGCAGCACGCTCAGGACGTGCTCGGCAACTCCCTCGACCAGGCTGCGGAGGGCGACGACCTCGCTGGCGAGGTCGGCGAGGATCCGGCCGATGCGGGCGGCTGCTGCGGCGGCGCGCGCGCCGGCGACCGACCGCGTGGGGATCTCGGCGAAGCCCGCGCGCGGGGCGGCGGCGCGGCCACCGATGATCTCGACCACGGCCTCGCTCGCCACCAGGTCGATGAGCGCCTCGACGATGTTCTGGTGCGCCTGGGCGAGCTGGTTGGCGTAGCCAGTGCAGACGTGCGCGACCACCGCGCACTGGTCGGCCACGCTGCGCACGGCCGACTGCACCCCACTGCAGGTGGACACGGCCAGATGCACTTCGGGCGAGGCCTGGCCCGCCAGCTCCGCGATCGGCCCGGACAGCCGGTCGGCCTGCTCGGACAGGGTGAGCGAGGCCGACAGCCAGCCGGCGCCGACGCCGCGGAGCTGGTCCGGGTGCCCGCCCGGCCAGGTGTAGGCGACGAGGTGGGCGATGACCGACCAGCCCGCCGACCC
>CAXUNA010000196.1:0-7226 GCA_964252095.1 uncultured Jatrophihabitans sp.
CTTCTCGAGTGCGGTCGCGAGCCGGTGGGCGGTCGCGCGGGGCAGGCCGGTCCGGTCGACGAGCGCGGCGAGGGTCAGCGGTTCCGCTGTGACGGCGTCGAGCACCGCCACCGCTTTGTCGAGCACTCCGATACCGCTAGGCTGTCCCACGAGGTGAACGTACCGTCTCAGACTGTGAGACGGCAAACGCTCGCGGCGACGACGCAGGAAGAGGGCGACATGGGTACGACACTGGCGGAGAAGCTCTGGGACCGGCACGTGGTGCGCCGCGCGGTCGGCGAACCGGACCTGTTGTACATCGACCTGCACCTCGTGCACGAGGTCACAAGCCCCCAGGCGTTCGACGGACTGCGGCTCGCGGGGCGCCCGGTGCGCCGGCCCGATCTGACGGTCGCGACCGAGGACCACAACGTGCCGACCACCGACATCTTCCTGCCGATCGCCGACGAGGTCAGCCGGCTGCAGGTCGAGACGCTGCGTCGGAACTGCGCCGAGTTCGGCATCCGGTTGTTCCCGATGGGCGACATCGACCAGGGCATCGTGCACGTCATCGGCCCGCAGCTCGGACTCACCCAGCCCGGCATGACGATCGTCTGCGGCGACTCGCACACGTCGACCCACGGCGCGTTCGGCGCGCTGGCGTTCGGCATCGGCACCAGCCAGGTCGAGCACGTGCTCGCGACCCAGACGCTGCCGCTGGACCGCCCGAAGACCATGGCCGTGACGGTCGACGGCGTGCTGCCCGACGGCGTCACCCCGAAGGACCTCATCCTCGCGGTGCTCGCGAAGGTCGGCACCGGCGGCGGTCAGGGGTACATGGTCGAGTACCGCGGATCGACGTTCGAGAACATGACGATGGAAGGGCGCATGACGGTCTGCAACATGTCGATCGAGTGGGGCGCCCGCGCCGGCATGATCGCGCCGGACCAGGTCACGTTCGACTACATCAAGGGGCGGCAGTACGCGCCGACCGGCGACGAGTGGGATGCCGCGGTCGCCGACTGGGAGAGCCTGCGCACCGACCCGGACGCGGAGTTCGACGCCGAGATCGTCCTGGACGCCGCCACCATCACCCCGTTCGTCACGTGGGGGACCAACCCCGGCCAGGGCGCGCCGCTGTCCGAGAACGTGCCCGACCCCGCGAGCTTCGAGGACCCCGACGACCGCACGGCGGCCGAGAAGGCCCTGTCCTACATGGGTCTCGTCGCGGGCACCCCACTGCGGGAGGTCGCGGTCGACACCGTCTTCGTCGGCTCGTGCACCAACGGCCGGATCGAGGACCTGCGCGCCGCGGCCGCGGTCATCGAGGGCCGGCAGGTCGCCGACGGTGTGCGGCTGCTCGTCGTCCCCGGGTCGATGCGGGTGCGCGCCCAGGCCGAGGAAGAGGGTCTCGACGCCATCTTCACCGCCGCCGGTGCCGAATGGCGTGGCGCCGGATGTTCCATGTGTCTCGGGATGAACCCCGACCAGCTCGCGCCCGGCGAGCGCAGCGCGTCGACCTCGAACCGGAACTTCGAGGGTCGGCAGGGCAAGGGCGGCCGCACCCACCTGGTGTCGCCGCTCGTCGCCGCC
Source organism: uncultured Jatrophihabitans sp. (assembly GCA_964252095.1). GTDB lineage: Bacteria > Actinomycetota > Actinomycetes > Mycobacteriales > Jatrophihabitantaceae > CAXUNA01. The sequence goes on from CAXUNA010000196.1 coordinate 1,573, forward strand.
GCCACCGCCGTCACGGGCCGCCTGTCGTCGCCCGCCGATCTCGAAACCGTCTGAGGAGAGCCGTCATGGAGCCGATCACCGTGCACACCGGCACCGCCGTCCCGCTGCGCCGCAGCAACGTCGACACCGACCAGATCATCCCGGCCGTCTACCTCAAGCGCGTCACGCGCAGCGGTTTCGAGGACGGCCTGTTCCAGGCGTGGCGCACCAACGAGCCGGACTTCGTCCTGAACCAGGCCCGGTTCGACGGCGCCAGCATCCTGGTCACCGGTCCGGACTTCGGCACCGGGTCCTCCCGTGAGCACGCCGTGTGGGCGCTGTTGGACTACGGCTTCAAGGCGGTGATCGCGCCGCGCTTCGGCGACATCTTCCGCGGCAACTCGCTCAAGGCGGGACTGCTCACCGTGCTGCTCGAGGAGAAGGTCGTGCAGCGGCTGCAGGACGACGTCGAGGACGACCCCACGCTGCAGGTGACGGTCGACCTCGTCGACCGGCAGGTGCGCTGGGAGGGCGAGGTGCACCCCTTCGAGCTCGACGACTACACCCGTTGGCGCCTCATGGAGGGCCTCGACGACATCGGGCTCACCCTGCGGCAGGAGCAGGCCATCGACGACTACGAGCCGACGCGCAAGCCGTGGATGCCGCAGGTGTCGGTGCCGTCGTGACGGCGACCTGGGACGCCACCTCCTACGGCTCGAACCTCGCCCACCACCGGGCGTACGACGGCGATCTGCTGGCCTCACTGCGGTTGCGCGGCGACGAACGCGTGCTCGACCTCGGCTGCGGGACGGGTGACCTCGCGCTGACGTTGAGCCGGGCCGTGCCGCACGGTGCGGTGACCGCCGTCGACGCCGACCCGGACATGGTGCGCGTGGCCCAGGGAAACTCCGGCCCGAACCTGCGGGTGGAACAGGTCCGGGCGCAGGACGTCGGGAACCGGTTCGAGGCCGGTTCGTTCGACGTGGTCGTCAGTGTCGCCGTGTTGCACTGGGTTCCCGCGGCGGACCAGGCCGTGGTCGCGGCCGGCGTGCACCACGTGCTGCGGCCCGGCGGTCGGTTCCGTGCCGACTTCGGCGGGCAGGGACAGATCGCCGTCGCGCAGGGTCTGCTCGACGAGGTCGCCGTCCGGCACGGGGGACAGGTCGCGCCCTGGTACTTCCCGTCGACGGACGAGCACCGGCCGGTGCTCGACGCCGCCGGTCTCGACACCTCGGCGCCGGGGTGGATCCGTCGCCTCGAGCAGCGCCGCCCGTTCGACGAGGACGGAGCGCGCGGGTGGCTCGCGAGTCAGGTCTCGATCGCCTACCTGCCCTCGGTCCCGGCCGCGGCACGGGCCGATTTCCTCGCTGACGTCGAGAAGATCGTGTTGCCTGGCTTACGTCGCGACGACGGCAGCTACGACCAGGACTACGTCCGCCTCGATCTGCTCGCCACGGCCACGAAAACCTCGTAGCAGCAGGGGGATTCTCGATCGGCCCGGTCGGGTCGGGACGGGCGTCGCGGGCCGGATCCGGGCGGGAAAACCCCGCTGCGCACGGGCGAATCTCACCCGCCTCGCCGCGCGTGTCGCATGACGAACGCGCCGCGAGGCTCTACGGTGTGCTCTTGACCGCTCGACCGAGCGGCACGCCACCCATCGGCGTACACGTCCTAGGAGGACACCCGTGAACAAGGCGCAGTTCATCGAGGCGCTTGCGACGCGGCTCGACACCGATCGTCGTGCTGCCCAGACCTACCTCGATGCCGTGTTCGACCAGATCTACGCGACGGTGTCGAAGGGCGAGGAGGTCGTGCTCACCGGCTTCGGCAAGTTCGAGAAGCGTGACCGCGCCGCCCGCACCGCCCGCAACCCCGCGACCGGTGCCCCGGTCCGCGTCAAGAAGACCTCGGTCCCCGGCTTCAAGGCGGGCACCGAGTTCAAGGCGATCGTCAGCGGTGCCAAGAAGATCGCCAAGGCACCGGCGAAGAAGGCCGCCAAGACCACGACCGCGGCCCGCAAGACCACCACCACCGCGGCAGCGAAGAAGACCGCTGCCCCGGCCAAGAAGACCGCGACCCGCGCCGCTGCCACCAAGGCGGCTCCGGTCAAGAAGGTCGCCGCCAAGAAGGCCGCTCCGGCCAAGAAGGCCCCGGCCAAGAAGGCGCCCGCCAAGAAGGCCGCCCGCAAGACCGCTCGCTGAGCACAGCGTCACCCGGGAGGGGCGTACGGGGAGACCCGTGCGCCCCTCCTGCTGTCCCCGTCAGTCCCGGGGGAGCATCGGCCGGTCGTAGCGGTCGACCCACACCGGCAGTCCGGCGCGGACGCCGACCACCCACCACGCCGCCTTGCGGGTCTCGGTGCTGCGCACGGTCGACAGCACCCGCGGCGGCAGCCAGTCCTCGAGCACCCCGGGCAATGCCGTGCCCTGACTGCAGATCACGGCGACGGGCGTGCTGGTCGCGACCCGCGTCACCGCCTCGACCGCACCGTGCGGATCGGCCTCGAACGCCTCGTCGGTGAGCTCGGGGACGGACGTCACCGGCAGGTCGAGCCTCGCCGCGAGCGGGCCGACGGTCTGCTCGCACCGCGTGCGCGGCGCGGCGAACACCCCGGTCGGACCGAACACCTCGAGCAGCCGGGCCAACGCCGCCGCCTGAGCGGCCCCACGCGGGTCCAGCGGGCGCAACCGGTCGTCGCCGTCCCACTCGGTACGTTTGCCGGCCCTGGCGTGCCGTACGAGGACGACGAGCGAGGTGACCTCCGGGGAGCGACGGAAGGCCTCGAGCACCGAGCGGTCGTCGGCGTAGGTGAGGCGTTCGGTGAGGGCCCGGCCCGGCAGCCACTCCAGCGCCGCGACCTCGTCGACGTCGCCGATCTCCCCGGTGCCGAGCGGGCCGGCGTCGCGCATCGCCCAGTACTGCACGGCCTTCGCGAGGTCGCCGACGTCGTAGCGCACCGTCGAGAGCCGCCGGCCGACCCGCACGAGGCGACCGGTCTCCTCACCGACCTCGCGGACGGCGGCGAGCAACGGCTCCTCGCGGCCGCCGAGTTTGCCCTTGGGCAGCGACCAGTCGTCGTAGCGCAACCGGTGGACGACGGCGACCTCGTGGTCCTCGGGTCCGGTGGCTCCGGATGCGGGCGGACGCCAGAGCAGTCCGCCCGCGGCGCGGATGTCGGTCGCGCTCAACGACGGACGGCCGGTTCGTCGTCGAACACCTGCAGCAACCGCTCCTGGTAGTCGACGTCCCCGCTGCGCTGCCAGCTGCCGTCCGCGTGCTGGTTCCACGAGAACGTGTCCGGGTCGAACGCGAGGTCGAGACACTTCCGCAGGTGCGCGGTGGCGATCTTGTCCTGCACCGGCGCGAGGACCTCGACCCGGCGGTCGAGGTTGCGGTGCATGAGGTCCGAGCTGCCGATGAAGTACTCCGGGTCGCCGTCGTTGGCGAAGTAGGAGATCCGGGAGTGTTCGAGGAACCGGCCGAGGATCGAGCGCAGCTCGATGTTCTCGGACAGGCCGGGAACCTGCGCGCGGATCGTGCAGAACGTCCGCACCAGCAGTTGCACCCGCACGCCGGCCTGGGAGGCGCGGTAGAGCGCGTCGGAGATCTGCTCGTCGACCAGGTGGTTGGTCTTGATCTGGACGTGAGCCTCACGGCCGGCGTGGGCGTGCCCGATCTCGCGCTCGATGCGGGAGATCAGGCCCTTGCGCACCCCGAACGGCGCGACCAGCAACCGCTGGTAGTCGGTCTGGCGCGAGTACCCGGTCAGCACGTTGAACAGGTCGGTGAGGTCGGCGCAGATGGCTTCGTCGGCGGTGAACAGCCCGAGGTCCTCGTACATCCGCGCGGTCTTCGGGTTGTAGTTGCCGGTGCCGACGTGGGCGTAGCGACGCAGGTTGCCGCCCTCCTGCCGCACCACCAGCGCGGTCTTGCAGTGCGTCTTCAACCCGACCAGGCCGTAGACGACGTGGCAGCCCGCGCGCTCCAACGCCCGGGCCCAGCTGATGTTGGCCTGCTCGTCGAACCGCGCCTTGATCTCGACGAGGACGACGACCTGCTTGCCGCGCTCGGCGGCGTCGATGAGGGCGTCGACGATGGGGGAGTCGCCCGAGGTCCGGTAGAGCGTCTGCTTGATGGCGAGGACGTTCGGGTCGATCGCGGCCTGCTCGATGAACCGTTGCACCGAGGTCGCGAACGACTCGTACGGGTGGTGCACGAGCACGTCGCCCTCGCGCAGCGTGGCGAACACCGACTTCGGCGTCTCGCCCTCCATGAAGCGGGTGGGGGTGGCCGGGGTGAACGGCTTGTCCTTGAGCGTCGGGCGGTCGAGGCCGTAGATCTGCCACAGCGACGTGAGGTCGAGCAGGCCCGGGAGCTTCTGCACGTCCTCCGGCTGGACCTCGATCTCGCTCATCAGCAGGTCGAGCACGGCGTCGTCGATGTCCTCGCCGACCTCGAGGCGCACGGCGTGACCGAACTTCCGGCGGGCCAGTTCGCGTTCGAGCGCCTGCAGCAGGTCCTCGTCGCGGTCCTCCTCGACCTCGACGTCGGCGTTGCGCGTGACGCGGAACAGGTGGTGCTCGACCACCTGCATGCCCGGGAACAGCATCGCCAGGTGGGCGGCGATGAGCTCCTCGAGCGGCAGGAACAGCGCGCTCGACGTGGTTTCCGAGACCACCACGAAGCGCGGGACGTTGTTGGGCACCTTGACCCGGGCGAACCGGTCGATCTCGCTGTCGGGCTCGCGCACGATGACGGCGAGGTTCATCGACAGGCCCGAGATGTACGGGAACGGGTGGGCCGGGTCGACCGCGAGCGGCGTCAGGACCGGGAAGATCTTCGACGTGAAGTACTCGGCGAGCCGGGTGCGCCCCTCGGCCGACACCGAGTCCCAGTGCACGATCCGGATGCCCTGCTCGGCCAGCGCGGGTTCGATGTCGTCGGCGAACGCCCGCGCGTGCCGGACCGCGAGGTCGCGCGTGGAGTCGGCGAGCGCGGCGAGCGTCTCGCGCGGGGACAGGCCACTGGCGGTGGACACCTGCAGGCCCATGTCGGTCCGGCGCTTCAGCCCGGCGATGCGGACCATGTAGAACTCGTCGAGGTTGCTGGCGAAGATCGCGAGGAACTTCGCCCGCTCGAGCAGCGGCTGGTCGGCGTTCTCGGCCTGGGCGAGCACCCGCGCGTTGAAGGCGAGCCAGGACAGTTCGCGGTTGCTGAAGCGGTCGGCCGGGAGGTTCTCGGCGAGCGGGCTGTCGTCGGTCGGCTCGGGTTCGATGTCCACGTCGACGGCGCCCGCCTGCGCCTCGACCGCCGGCAGCGGTGATCGGACGACGGGAGTGGTCGGCAGTTCGGTCTCGGGCACGCCCTGATTCTGCCGTGTCCCGGTGAACGTCAGGTTCGGGGGCAACCACTCGCAGCGGGCGCGACGAGGACGGCGCGCGTGTGACGACCGAGGCCGTCGGTGTCACTCGCGGCGAGGTCGGCCGCGACGTCGACGTCGTGTCGGGCGGCGACGGCCGCGGGAACCGGTGCGGCGGTGCGCGCGTGCCGCGCGGCCGACCCCTCGCCGAACTCCGGGTCGAGCGGGCCGGCGGTGACGCCGAGCATGGTGGTCCCGGTGCCGTCGAGGTCGGGCACGAACGCCCGGCGGTGACGGGCGGCGGCGTCCAGCACCC
>CAXUNA010000197.1:0-7200 GCA_964252095.1 uncultured Jatrophihabitans sp.
GACCGGAACGGGGCCGACGGGAGAGCTGATGGAACCGACCTACTTGACCGAGATGACCACGGAGTTCACGGCCTTGTCGTGCCAGCCGCGGTACCGACCCTGCGGCGGGCTGTCGAGCCAGGCCGACCAGAGACCGGCGTAGCAGACGATGTTGGAGAAGTACTGCACCACGTAGCGCAGGAAGGCGCGGCCCATGCCGATGGTCTGGCCCGAGTCGTTGTCGACCACCTTGACGCCCATGATGCGTTTGCCGGGGGTCTGTCCCTTCGTCCCGAGCATCCAGACCCACGCGAGCAGCACGGCGATCCAGATGATCAGGAAGATCACGAACGTGATGATGATGCCGGCGCTGGCACCGGCGCCGCTGGTGCAGCCGCCGCTGGTGGTGCCGGTGTCCGGGTCGAAGGTGTAGCTGCTGCAGTCGATCGTCGAGGCCGAGCCGATGATGCCGGTGAACAGGATGATGACCGCGACGATGCTGAAGATGTTCAGGATGATGCCGTCGATGATGAAGGCGACGACCCGGTTGCCCATCGAGAGCGGACCGACGGCTCCCGGCGGGAGGCTGCCCTGGGGGGCACCGCCGTACGGGTTGTTGCCGTACTGGTTGGCGGGGGGCGCGCCGTACGCGCCGGCCCCGTAGGCGGGCGGCTGCTGGCCGTAGCCCGGCTGCGGTGCGGGCTGGCCGTACGCCGGCGGCGCGGGCGGCTGGCTGCCCTTGTCGAAGTTCGGCGGGGGCGGCGGCTGCTGGCCGTAGCCCGGCTGCTGGCCGGGCTGCTGACCGTAGCCAGGCTGCTGGCCGGGCTGGCCGGACTGTTGGTCGCCTGGGTTCCAGGACGTCACGAAGGCATCTCCTCATCCGTGCCGCCCCGGTTGGCGGCGGGTGGATTGTTGCGTGAACGTCGCTCGAATGCCAACAGATGACACGCGGAAGCCGCCCGGAAAGGCAGCGTCCTCGGCCTCAACCGGTCGCTCCGGGGTTGGGCCGGGTGCTGACGGCCTGGAGCCCGAAGATCTTGTCCGGCCAGCTCTGGTACCGGCCGGTGTCGCTGTCGAAGTACATGGAGAACAGCATCAGCAGGAACGCGAGGCCGTAACAGCCGACGAACGACGCACCGAGGAAGGCGGCCCGGCCGAGACCTCGGGCGAAACCCGGCCGCTCCCCGTTCTTCGTCCGGATGAACCGCACACCGGTGACACGGTCGCCGAGCGTCGCGCCCGTCAACCCGATCATCAGCGACTCGTAGCCGACGACGACCAGCCACAACGCAGCGACGACCGCGTAGATCCAGAGCACCTCGAGACCGTCACCCGAACGCGTCGGGTAGCCGAAGGCGTCCACGCGGCTCGAGTCCAGCGCGTGGCGGAAGATCAGCACGATCCCGACGATCGCGCCCGCGAGCAGCACCAGGTACCCGGCCGAGTCGATCAGCCGCCCGAGCGCGCGCTGGCCGGGCGACGCCGCCTGCAACGGCGGGGAGCCGGGGACCAGCACGACACCCGGTGGCACCGGCGGCGGGCCCCAGGGGCCGGGCGGGTAGCCGGGCTGGCCGTACCCGGGCGGCTGGCCGTAGCCGGGCGGCTGGCCGTAGCCGGGCGGCTGGCCGTAGCCGGTCGGCTGGCCGTACGACGGCTGCCCGTACGACGGCTGCCCGTACGGCGGCAGTTGCTCGCCGTACGGCGCGGTGGCCGGCGGGCCCGGGTAGGCGGGTTCGACCGGGACGGGCTCGGCCGGGCCGTCCGACCCGGACGGACCTGAGGGCGACGTCATGGCGTCACCCTCTCCGACCGCACCCGAAGCCGCCACCCGCACGCCGGCCGGGTGCCTTCCCGGTCAGCTCACCAGCAGACCGGACCGGTCGTCGTTGGCCGTGACCCTGACGGTCTGACCGTCACGGACGTCGCCGGCGATGAGCTGGCGGGCCAGCTGGTCGCCGATCGAGGTCTGGACCAGCCGGCGCAGCGGCCGCGCGCCGTACAGCGGGTCGAACCCGTTGAGGGCCAACCACTCCCGTGCGACGTCGTCCACCTCGAGCGAGAGCCGGCGGGCGGCGAGCCGCTCGCGGAGCGCATCGAGCTGGATGTCGACGATGCGGGTGAGTTGCTCCACCCCGAGCGCGTCGAAGACCACGACGTCGTCGAGCCGGTTGAGGAATTCGGGCTTGAAGTGCGAACGCACGGCCTCCATCACCCGCTCGCGCTTGAGCTCCGGCGACTGCCCCGACGCCACGTCGGCGACGAGCGCCTGCGACCCCAGGTTCGAGGTGAGCACCAGCAGGACGTTGCGGAAGTCGACGGTGCGTCCCTGGCCGTCGGTGAGCCGACCGTCGTCCAGCACCTGCAGGAGGATGTCGAAGACGTCGGGGTGCGCCTTCTCGACCTCGTCGAGCAGCACGACCGTGTACGGCCGGCGGCGGACCGCCTCGGTGAGCTGGCCGCCCTGGTCGTAGCCGACGTAGCCGGGCGGGGCGCCGACCAACCGCGCCACCGAGTGCTTCTCGGAGTACTCGCTCATGTCGATGCGGACCATGGCCCGCTCGTCGTCGAACAGGAACTCCGCCAGCGCCTTGGCGAGCTCGGTCTTGCCGACGCCGGTGGGGCCGAGGAACAGGAACGAGCCGGTCGGGCGGTTCGGGTCGGAGATGCCGGCCCGGGCGCGGCGCACGGCGTCGGACACCGCCTGCACCGCGGTGGGCTGACCGACCACGCGCTGCGTGAGGTCCTGCTCCATGCGCAGCAGCTTCGCCGTCTCGCCCTCGAGCAGCCGGCCCGCCGGGATACCGGTCCAGGCGGCGACGACCTCGGCGATGTCGTCGGCCGTCACCTCCTCCTTGACCATGACGTCCTGCGCGGCCTCGGCGCTGCTCGCCGCGGCGAGTTCCCTTTCCAGGGCGGGGAGTTCTCCGTACTGCAGCCGGGAGGCGGTCTCCAGGTCGCCGTCGCGCTGGGCGCGCTCGACCTGGCCGTGCATCTCGTCGATGCGCTCCTTGAGATCGCCGACCTGGTTCAGGCCGGCCTTCTCCCGCTCCCACCGCGCCGTGAGGGCGTCGAGTTGCTCGGTGAGGTCGGCCAGTTCCGCGCGGAGGCGGGCGAGCCGCTCGAGGGAGGCGTCGTCGGTCTCCTTGGCGAGCGCCATCTCCTCCATGTGGCCGCGGTCGACCTGGCGCTGGAGGACGTCGATCTCGACCGGACGGGAGTCGATCTCCATCCGCAGCCGCGAGGCCGACTCGTCGACGAGGTCGATGGCCTTGTCGGGCAGGAAACGGCTGGTGATGTAGCGCTCGGAGAGTGTTGCAGCGGCCACCAGTGCGCCGTCGGAGATGACGACCTTGTGGTGCGCCTCGTAGCGACCCTTCAGTCCGCGCAGGATCGCGATGGTGTCCTCGACGCTGGGCTCGCCGACCAGCACCTGCTGGAAACGCCTTTCCAACGCGGGGTCCTTCTCGATGTACTCGCGGTACTCGTCGAGCGTGGTGGCACCGATGAGGTGCAGTTCGCCGCGCGCGAGCATCGGCTTCAGCATGTTGCCGGCGTCCATCGCGCCCTCGCCGGACGCTCCCGCGCCGACCACGGTGTGCAGCTCGTCGATGAACGTCACGACCTGACCGCCGGAGTCGGTGATCTCCGTGAGGACGGCCTTGAGCCGCTCCTCGAACTCGCCGCGGTACTTCGCGCCCGCGACCATGCTGGCGAGGTCGAGCGAGATGAGCTTCTTGCCCCGCAGGCTCTCCGGGACGTCGCCCGCGACGATGCGCTGGGCGAGGCCCTCGACGACGGCGGTCTTGCCGACGCCGGGCTCGCCGATCAGGACGGGGTTGTTCTTCGTGCGCCGGGAGAGGACCTGGACGACACGGCGGATCTCGCTGTCGCGGCCGATGACCGGGTCGATCTTGCCCTCGCGGGCGCGCGCGGTGAGGTCGACGCCGTACTTCTCCAGCGCCTGGAACGTGCCCTCGGGGTCGGGACTGGTGACGCGGGCGGACCCGCGCACGGACGCGATGGCGTCGGACAACGCCTTCACGGTGACGCCGACGCGCGCGAACACCTCCCGGGTGCCGGGGGCGTCGGCGAGCGCGAGCAGCAGGTGTTCGGTGGAGACGTAGTCGTCGCCGCGCTCACGGGCGTCGTGCTCGGCGGCGCTGATCACCGCGAGCAGCGCACGGCTCGCCTGCGGGGCGCCGACGGTGGAGCCCTGCGCACTGGGCAGCGCCGACAGCGCCTGCTCGAGGCCGGCACGGACGGTGGCGGGGTCGACGGCGAGCGCCTGCAGCAGCGGGCGGGTGAGGCCCTCGGTGTCCTCGAGCAGCGTGATGCCGAGGTGGACCGGCTCGGTCGCCGGGTTGCCGCGTTCGTTGGCGAGCCGCACGGCCGCCGAGACGGCCTGCTGGCTCCGGGTGGTCATGTCCATGGGCGTGGTGTACCTCGTGTGGTGCGTGGTGAGCGGATGTCATCAGGGCCAACCATGCCAGAGTTGAGTCTGTTCCACTCAAGGCCAAGTCCGCGGTCTCCGACTCCTGGAGTCCTACCGGCGCGCGGGACCCTCCCCAGCACCGCTCCGACTCCAGGAGTCCTACCGGCGCGCGGAAGCGTCCTCAGCAGCGCTCCGACTCCTGGAGTCCTACCGGCGTGCCCGGGCCTCCTCAGCACCGCTCCGACTCCAGGAGTCCTACCGGCGCGCGGGACCCTCCTCAGCACCGCTCCGACTCCAGGAGTCGGCCGTTCACGTCAGGGCGACGACGGCGGCACGGCGATCCACAACCGATCACGATCACCGCGCTGAGCACGTGCGAGGGCGCGGCGTAGACGGGCCGCGGTCGGGCCGAAGTCGCCGAGGTGCTGGGCTCCCCACCGCACGACCTGCAGCCCGAGACCTTCGAGACGTTCCTGCCGCCACTTCTCCCGGCCGAGCACGTCGGGGGTGTCGTACTTCGACGTCCCGTCGACCTCCCCGACGACCCCGTCCGGCCAGTAGAAGTCGGTCCGGCCGATGAACTCGCCGGCCGGCGTCAGGATCTCGACCTGGGTGAGAGGTGCGGGGATCTGGTGCTGGAGGAGATGCCATCGACTCCGTGATTCCAGCGGGCTCTCCGCGGACGGATCGAGCAGGTCCAGCGCGGACCGGGCGGCGGCGACGTCGAGGTCTTCGCCCATCAGGTCGACCATCCCCCGCAGGATCACGGGGTCGACGACGCCGCTGCGAACACCGGCGTCCAGAGTCACCAACGCGGACTCGACGCCAAACTCCCGCGCCAGGTCCACCCCGGTCCGCTCGGGACCCGTGACCCGCAGGCCCCCGACCACGCCGAAGTGTCCCGGCCGCGGCAGCGCGTGATGCACGTGGACACCACGCAGTGCACAGTCACGCGTCGTGGTCGTACAGACACGTGGCGCGGGAGCCCAGGTCGGCAGGTCGAGCAGCATCGCCGACCCGAGATGGCTGGCCCGCATGTCACGGGAGACGAGCGTGGCGGCGACGGTGCGCCGCAGGAGATCGAGATCGCGCGCTTCGAACACGGCCAGGCCTTCGGGGACCGGTGTCGCGAAGCAGCCCCGACGCAGTCTCACCAACGCACCGGTGCGGAACGCGTGACGGAGTTCGTCGAAGGTCCACCCCGCGGCCAGTGCCTCGGCCAGCGTGAACACGCCCCGACGTTGCGGTGGGACCGGTGGCAGCGATCGCATGGGACCAGCCTCGTGGCGATCGGCCGCCGGAGTCAGGACGACTTCGGATCTGTGGACAACCACCGGACTCCTGGAGTCGCACCGGGGCTAAAACGCTCCCAGGGCCCCGCTGTGACTCCTGGAGTCTGTTGAACGGGCCGCCGGAGTTCGCGGGATCGCCGTGAGTTCACGCTGGGCAGTGAGCGAACTAGGGGTTACCCTCGGTACCACCTTCGACGCAGGGAGTGCTGTGACCACCACCAGTCCGAGTCGTCCCACGGGGCAGTCGCACGTCGGGCCACGCCGTGACGCCACCGGCGTCGGCATGGCGGTCCTCAACAAGCTCGCCGGGCTGCCCGTGGTCGAGCGGCTCGGCCTGCGGCAGCCGGTCGAGAAGGCCGTCTACCGCGGCACGAAGGTCGGGTTCCGGACGGCGGGCGTCGCCGCGCGGCAGTTCGCGGCGGTCACCAAGCCGAAGTCGGCGGCACGGCCCCGGCCGGCGGCGGGCGGTGACCTGTTCGACCTCACCCCCACCGACGAGCAGCAGATGATCGTCGACGCGTGTCGCGCGTTCGCCGCGGAGCAGCTGCGCCCGGCCGCCTCGGCCGCCGACGCCGCCTGCGCCGCTCCCCCCGCACTGCTGCAGCGCGTCAACAACGAGCTGGGGGTCACGTTCGTCGCCGTGCCGGGTTCGCTGGGCGGCGCCGGTGACGAGCGTTCGGCCGTCACCAACGCGCTGGTCGCCGAGGCGCTCGCCCACGGCGACATGGGCCTCGCCGTCGCGTCGCTCGCCCCGGCTGCCGTGTGCAACGCTCTCGTGCTCTGGGGCGACGAGACCCAGCAGTCCACGTACCTCCCGGCGTTCGTCGGCGAGGACGTGCCGGTCGCCGCGCTCGCGGTCCTCGAGCCGACCACGCTGTTCGACCCGTTCACGCTCTCCACCGTCGCGACGAGAACCCCCGGCGGCTACACGCTCTCCGGCACGAAATCGCTCGTCCCCGGTGCGGCGACCGCCGAGCTGTTCGTCGTGGCGGCGAGCCTCGACGGTGTGCCGCGACTGTTCGTCGTCGAGGGCGGCAGCACCGGCGTGACGATCGAGTCCGAGCCCGGCATGGGGTTGCGGGCCGCCGCCACCGCCCGCGTGCTGCTCGACGACGTCGCGCTCCCGGCCACCGCGTTGCTCGGCGACGCCGACGACTACCGCGACGCCATCCGGCTCTCCCGCCTCGGCTGGGCCTCGCTCGCGGTCGGCACCGGCCAGGCCGTGCTCGACTACGTCATCCCCTACGTCAACGACCGCACGGCGTTCGGCGAGCCGGTGAGCAACCGGCAGTCGGTGGCGTTCATGGTGGCGAACATCGGCATCGAGCTCGAGGGCATGCGGCTCGCCACCTACCGCGCGGCGTCGCTCGCCGAGCGCGGTGAGGACTTCGGCAAGGCCACCGCGATCGCCCGCCGGCTGACGTCGGAGTACGGCATGAAGATCGGCACCGACGGCGTGCAGCTGCTCGGCGGCCACGGCTACGTCAAGGAACACCC
>CAXUNA010000198.1:0-7154 GCA_964252095.1 uncultured Jatrophihabitans sp.
ACCCTGGGCGTACGGCGCGCTCGCGGTGCTCGCGGTCGCGTACCTGTCCGCCGGCGCCTCGGGCCTCGGCGACCGCCGAGCGGGCCGCGCCCTGGCGTACCTGGCCGTGCTGGTGCTCGCGTTCCCGGTGGTGGCATGGGCCGATTCCTCGTTGCTGTTCCTGCTGTTCCTCGCCTACACGCAGGTCTGGATGCTGGTCGAGGACTGGCGGCCGGGTCTGGTGTGGACCGTCCTGCTGGCCACGACCACGACGGTCGGCGACGTCGCCGGGCTCCCGGCCGGGCGCGGCGTGGTCGACGAGCTGTCCGACATGGCGATCGGCGTCGGCTTCAGTGTCTTCATGGGGTTGTTCGTCGCGACCCTGCTGCGGCACAGCCAGCACCGCGCCGACCTCATCGCGACCCTCGAGAGCACCCGGGCCGAGCTCGCGGAAGTCCACCACGAGGCCGGGGTGGCCGCCGAACGTGAACGGCTGGCCCGCGAGGTGCACGACACGCTCGCCCAGGGCTACACGTCGATCGTCGTGCTCGCGCAGACCGCCCGCGCCGAGCTCGCGGCCGGGAACGCGGAGCTGGTCGTGGACCGGCTCGCCGTGGTCGAGGACGTCGCGCGCGAGAACCTGCGCGAAGCGCGTGCGGTGGTGGCGGCGTTCAGCCCGCCCGCGCTCGACGGCACCGGCCTGGTCGAGGCGTTGCGACGACTGGCCGAGCGACACGTCCGCGAGACCGCCGTGCCGGTGAGTGTCGACGCCGACGGGTTCCTCGCCGGTGCGGTCGTCCTGCGGCGGGACCAGGAGATCGTCCTGCTACGGGCGGCCCAGGAGGCGTTGGTGAACGTGCGCCGGCACGCGCAGGCGTCCGGGGCAACCGTTGCACTGTGCCACGACGGTGCGACCGTCGCGTTGGAGGTCGTCGACGACGGCGTGGGCTTCGATCCGTCGACCGTCGGCATCGGGCTGACCGGCCTCGCCCAGCGGGTGCGGGCGGCGGGCGGCGCCAGCGAGGTCACCTCGGTGCCCGGCCGTGGGTCGCGGGTGTCCGTGCGGATCCCGCTCGCGTGAGCGGCGTGCGCGTGGTCGTCGCCGACGACCACCCCGTGGTGCGGGACGGGCTGGTCGCGCTGCTCGGCACGCAACCCGACATCGACGTCGTGGGCTCGGCCGCCGACGGCCTCGAGGCGGTGGAGCGGGTCGCGGCGCTGGCGCCGGACGTGGTCGTCATGGACCTGCGGATGCCGCGGCTCGACGGCGTGGGCGCGACCGCGCGCATCACCGCCTCGCATCCCGGGGTGCGGGTGCTCGTGCTCACCACCTACGACACCGACGCCGACATCGTCCGGGCCGTCGAGGCGGGCGCCACGGGCTACCTGCTGAAGGACGCCCCGCTCGCCACGCTGGCCGACGCCGTCCGCGCCGCCGCCCGCGGCGAGACGGTGCTCGCCCCGCCGGTCGCGGCGAAGCTCGTCGGCCGGCTCCGTGCGCCCGCACACGACTCCCTCACCCCGCGCGAGACCGAGGTGCTCGCCGCCGTCGCCCGCGGGCTCACCAACGCCGACATCGGCCGGGCGTTGTTCATCGGCGAGGCCACGGTGAAGACCCACCTGCTGCGGGTGTTCGCCAAGCTCGGCGTCGACGACCGCACCCGCGCGGTCACGATCGCGATGGAACGCGGCCTGCTGCCTCCGCCGTGACCCCGCTCCGACCCGGTCCCGTGTACCGAACCGGCGTGGGAGCGCCTGCGTACACGGAATCCGCCGAGGACGGGGGCGTGGCGGTGGACCGACGGCCGCCGAGCTGCAGCAGAACTGCGAGCACGGCCACCCACACCGCGCAGGCGCCGGCCATGTGCACGATGACCAGCACGGCGGGCACCCCGAGAAAGTACTGCGTGTAGCCGATGACGGCCTGGGCCGCGAGGGCGGCGACCAGCCACCAGCCGGCCTTCCGGGCGCCCGCGGGTGCCTTGGTCAGCCGCAGGGCGACCACGAGTCCGACCGTGAGACCCACGAGCACCATGACGAGGTCGGCGTGCAGCTGACTGACGCCGCCCGGGTCGAAGCCCATGCGGCGGATGTTGTCGGCGTCGCCCGCGTGCGGGCCGCTGCCGGGGACGACCGTGCCCACCGCGAGCACGCACGCCGCGACCGCGACCGGGGCACCGGCGAGCCAGCGGACCGCACCGGGCGTGGGCGCGACGGGGGGAGTCGCCGCCCCCGTCGCGAGCCGGACCCGCCGGTTCAGCACGGAGGTGACCGCGAGCAGCACCATCGACAGCAGGAAGTGGGAGGCGACGGCCCACGGGTTCAGGTGGGTGAGCACGGTGATGCCGCCGAGCACGGCCTGGGCGGGGATGCCGAGGAACGCGTACAGCGCCCACGCCCGCTCCACCCGCTGCACGAGCGCGAGCACCAGCGTGGCGATCGCGACGATCACGACCACCCAGGTCAGCATCCGGTTGCCGAACTCGACGTCGCCGTGCCAGCTGTACTCGGCGACCGGGACGAGCGAGTCCGACGTGCAGGACGGCCAGGTGGGACAGCCCAGCCCGCTGGCGGTCAACCGGACCACACCGCCGGTCACGACGATGAGCACGTTGACGACCACGGACGCGACCGCGAACCCGCGCAGCAGGCCGGGGCGTCCGAGCGGGCCGCGCTGCCAGGTCGCCCCGACCCGACGTCCGCCGGCACGCAGCCGCGTGGCTACTCCCACCGGAACCACGCGGCGGCGGCAGGAACGGCGACCAGGGTCCACCCGAGCAGGATCAGCACGGGACCGGCCGGGAAACCCCGGTCGAGCTGCAGGACGTCGTGCATGCCGTTCGACAGCGCCGCGGACGGCAGGAACTGCAGGACGTCCTGGACCCGCTGGGGGAACTTCGACAGCGGGATCGCGATCCCGCCGCAGAACAGCAGCACGATCCAGATCAGGTTGGCCGCGGCGAGGGTCACCTCGGCCCGCAGCGTGCCGGCCAGTAGCAGGCCGAGCCCACCGAACGCGAGGGTGCCGAGCACGACCAGCAGCACGCCCCAGTACGCGTCGCCCGCCGGATGCCAGCCGAGCGCGAAGCCCAGGCCGCAGACCAGCGCGATCTGCACGACCTCGAGGCAGAGCACCGCGAGGGTCTTGGCGGCGATGAGCACGGTGCGCGGCATGGCGGTGGAGCCGAGCCGCTTGAGCACGCCGTACTTGCGTTCGAACCCGGTGCCGATCGCGAGACCGGTGAACGCGGCGGACATCACCGACAGCGCCAGGATCGACGGCACGACGAAGTCGATCCGCCGGCCCTCGATCGCGTAGAGCAGCGGCAGGTTGAAGAAGAGCGTCAGCAGCAGGGGGATGACGAGCGTCAACCCGACCTGCTCGCCGTTGCGCAGCAGCAGCTTGAACTCGATGCCGACCTGGGCGCGCAGCATCCGCCCGGTCGGGGCGGCGCCGGGCGACGGTGTGACGTCGAGCCGGCCCGCGGTGACGACGCTCATGACGCGAACTTTCCCGTCAGCTCGAAGTAGACGTCCTCGAGGCTGCGGCGCTCGACCGACAGGCCCTCGGCCAGCACCCCTTCGGCGGCGCACCACGCGGTGACGGTCGCGAGCAGCTGCGGGTCCACTTCGCCGCGCACGACGTAGCGGCCGGCCGACTCCTCGGTCACCGCGGATCCGGCCGGCAGCGCGGTGAGCAGCGCGTCGAGGCGCAGGCCCGGCGTCGCCCGGAAGCTGACCTGGCCCTCGGCGCCGGCGCGGGTGAGCTCGGCGGGGGTACCGGCGGCGACGACACGGCCGTGGTCCACGACGACGACGTCGTCGGCGAGCCGTTCGGCCTCGTCGAGCAGGTGGGTGGTGAGCACGATGCTGACGCCGGCCGTGCGCAGGTCGGCGATGAGGTCCCACGCGTCGCGGCGGGCCTGGGGGTCCATGCCCGCGGTGGGCTCGTCGAGGAACACCAGCTCGGGCCGGCCGACCACCGCGAGCGCCAGGGACAGGCGTTGCTTCTGGCCGCCGGACAGCCGCTTGGTGACCGTCCGTTCGGCACCGGCGAGCCCGACCCGCTCCAGCAGTGGCTTCCACGGCAGCGGCGTGGCGGCGTACGACGCGAACAACCGGACCAGCTCACCGACGCGCGCACCGGTGTAGGCACCCACGCCGTCCTGCGGCATCACCCCGACCCGTGGCCGCAGCTCGCGGGACTGCGCCGCCGGGTCGAGACCGAGGACCCGCACGTGACCGGAGTCGGCGCGGCGGTACCCCTCGCAGATCTCGACGGTGGTGGTCTTGCCGGCGCCGTTCGGCCCGAGCAGGGCGAGGAGCCGGCCGCGCTGCACCGTGAGGTCGAGACCGTCGACGGCGGTGAGGTCGTCGTAGCGCTTCACCAGCCCCCGGATCTCGACCGCGGGGGAGTCCGCACCCACGGCGGGAACGGTGGCGGACGGGGTCACCGCACGCAGTCCCGTCACGCTCGCGAGTGTAGAGATGCGCCCGGCGGTGTCCGCGCCTCGACCGGCCTGCCACTCAGCCGGCGGCGGACTTCACGGCGGACGCGTAGGCGTCGACGTACTCCTGCCCGGACAGCTCCTGGACGGCCCGGCGGACGGTCTCGGCGACGTCGCGGAGCTTCCGGGCACTGCGCTCGTCGGCCTCGCGTCCGGAGAAGTCGAGCGGGGCGCCGAAGTGCACCCCGACCGGGCGGGGGTGCCAGGCCCGCACACCGGGCGGTTGCACCCGGTCGGTGTCGATCAGCCCGACGGGCACGACCGGCGCGCCCGAGCGCAGCGCGATCCGCGCGACCCCGGTCCGGAACTTGTGGAGCCGGCCGTCGGGCGAGCGGGTGCCCTCCGGGTAGATCCCGAACGCCTTGTCCTCGGCGAGCAGCTCGACGCACTGGTCGACCGACCGCGCGGCCGCGACCGTGGCGTCGCGGTCGACCGGCACCAGGCCGAGGCCGCCGAAGAACGCGGCCATCGCGCGGCCCTTGACGCCCGGCGTGGTGAAGTACTCGGACTTGGCCAGGTAGATGACCTGCCGCCGGGCGGCGAGCGGGGTGAAGATCTCGTCGGCGAAGGAGATGTGGTTGCCGGCGATGATCACCGGGCCGGTGCGGGGAACGTGCTCGAGCCCCGTCACCTGCGGTCGGTGGACGACCCGCAGCGCCGGCGCGACCGTCAGCTCCAACGCCCGGTACAACACGGCGCGACGGTAGCGGGTGGACCGTGGTCGCGGAACGTGATGTCGGCCGGCCGCGACGGTGAGGAGAGCCTTGCCTGACGTGACGGACACCCCAGACCCCGGCCCGCCGGGTCGGCCGGGAAATACGTCATACTGATGTGGTGAAATTCGACGCGACCGCGGAGGCACGGGGCGACACCCGTACCGCAGTCGCCCGGCTGGTGCTCGAGAACGGGCCACAGACCGCCGCCGACCTCGGCGAGCGGCTCGGCCTCTCGCCCGCCGCGATCCGCCGTCACCTCGATGCCCTGGTTTCCGACGGCCTGCTCGTCGAGCGTGAGTCCGCGCGGCCCGCCCCGGCGAACCGCGGCCGCGGCCGTCCCGCGCGTGCCTACGCCATCACCGACGCCGGCCGCGCCGCGTTCCCGCACGGCTACGACGACCTCGCCACCACCGCTCTGCGCTACCTGCGCGAGTCCGGCGGCGACGCCGCCGTCGAGGCGTTCGCCGATCACCGCGCCCGCGAGCTCGAGAGTCACCTGCTCGACACGGTCGGCGGGTCGACCGGGGCCGGCGGACCGCGTCCTGTCACCCTGGAGATGTTGGCCGGCGGTCTCACCGCCGAGGGGTATCCCGCCGACGTCCGGGAATCCGGCACGGGTGTGGGGACTTCCACCATGGGCCCGATGTCCGGGGCCCAGCTGTGCCAGCACCACTGCCCGGTCGCGCACGTCGCCGCGGAGTTCCCGCAGCTGTGCGCCGCCGAGACCCGGATGTTCGAACGGGTGCTGGGGACCTACGTCCAGCGCCTCGCCACCATCGGCCACGGTGACGGCGTCTGCACCACCCACGTACCGCACCGCACGACCGGCACCACCGCACGCCAGACCGGCACCACCCCACGCACGTCTGAGATGAGGACATCATGAGCACCGATCTGTCCGCGCCCGCCACCCCCTCGACCCCGACGCTGACCCAGGACGAACAGATCGAGGCGTTGTCGACGTACGGCTACGGCTGGGCCGACTCCGACGTCGCCGGCGCGTCCGCGAAGCGCGGCCTCTCCGACCTCGTGGTCCGTGACATCTCGCAGAAGAAGAGCGAGCCGGAGTGGATGCTCGCGAAGCGCCTCAAGGCGCTCGAGACCTTCGGCAAGAAGCCGATGCCGAACTGGGGCTCCGACCTCTCGGGCATCGACTTCGACAACATCAAGTACTTCGTGCGCTCGACCGAGAAGCAGGCCGAGAGCTGGGAAGACCTGCCCGACGACATCAAGAACACCTACGACAAGCTCGGCATCCCGGAGGCGGAGAAGCAGCGCCTGGTCTCGGGCGTCGCCGCGCAGTACGAGTCCGAGGTCGTCTACCACAAGATCCGCGAGGACCTCGAGGAGCAGGGCGTCATCTTCCTCGACACCGACTCGGCGCTGAAGCAGTACCCCGAGCTGTTCGAGGAGTACTTCGCGACCGTCATCCCGGCCGGCGACAACAAGTTCGCCGCGCTCAACACGGCCGTGTGGTCCGGCGGTTCGTTCATCTACGTGCCGAAGGGTGTGCACGTCGACATCCCGCTGCAGGCCTACTTCCGGATCAACACCGAGAACATGGGCCAGTTCGAGCGCACGCTGATCATCGTCGACGAGGGCGCGTACGTGCACTACGTCGAGGGCTGCACCGCGCCGATCTACAAGTCGGATTCGTTGCACAGTGCAGTGGTCGAGATCATCGTCAAGAAGGGTGCTCGCTGCCGCTACACGACCATCCAGAACTGGTCGAACAACGTGTACAACCTCGTCACCAAGCGGGCGCGCGCCGAAGAGGGCGCGACCATGGAGTGGATCGACGGCAACATCGGCTCCAAGGTGACGATGAAGTACCCCGCCGTGTGGATGACCGGCCCGTACGCCAAGGGCGAGGTGCTCTCCATCGCCTTCGCCGGTGAGGGCCAGCACCAGGACGCCGGCGCCAAGATGCTGCACCTCGCGCCGCACACGT
>CAXUNA010000199.1:0-7145 GCA_964252095.1 uncultured Jatrophihabitans sp.
GCCGGCGGACGGCGGTGAGCCGGGCCGTCAGGGCGCCAGGGTGGGAGTTCCCGGGGCGTTTCGGAGGTGCCTCGCCCCCGCGCGCAGTTCGGCGGCGAACAGGTCCGGCTGCTCCCACGCGCCGAAGTGGCCACCGCGCGGGGGAGACCCCCAGTGCCGGAGGTCGCGGAACCGTTCCGTGGCCCATCGGCGGGACGGCCGCGGCACCTCACGCGGGAAGACGGTGGCCGAGGTGGGGACGGTGACGTGGTCGGCGGCGGGCTCGGTGAACCACCGCGTCACGACGTCGATGCTCTCGCGGTACAGCCGGGCGGCGGACGCGCCGGTGGCGGTGAACCAGTAGACGCTGAGGTTGTCGAGGACGCTGTCGCGGTCGAGCACCTCGAACAGGTCGCCGTCGTGGTCGGCCCACTCCCACACCCGGTCGACGATCCAGGCGGCGAGCCCGGCCGGGGAGTCGGTGAGGGAGTAGCCGATGGTCTGGGGCCGGGTGGCCTGGATCGCGCTGTAGCCGGAATCGGCCTGCCGGCGGGCCAGATCGTCGAGCGCGTCGCGTTCCCACGCGGTGGGGGCGAGACCGGGTGGCGGTGCCACGAGAGGCGGGACGAGGTGCAGGCCGAGGATCCGGTGGGGTTGCTGGAGCGCGAGACTGGTGCTCACGCTCGTGCCCCAGTCGCTGCCGGCGGCCACGAACCGCTCGTACCCCAGCCGCTCCATGAGGACGGCCCAGGCCCGCGCGATGCGGTGGACGTCCCACCCCGTGGTCCTCGGGGCGCCGCTCCACCCGTACCCCGGCAGGGACGGGACGACGACGTGGAACGCCTCGGCCGCGTCACCGCCCTCGGCCACCGGATCGGCCAACAGGCCCCAGACCCGCTCGAACTCGACGAACGAGCCCGGCCAGCCGTGCGTCAGCACGAGCGGGACGGCCCCGGGGTGGGGCGAACGGACGTGGAACGCGTGCAGCTCCAGGCCGCCGATGGACGTGACGACCTGAGGGACCGCGTTGAGACGCCGTTCGCTGACCCGCCAGTCGTAGGCCTCGGCCCAGTGGCGGCACAGCCGCTGGAGCTCGTCGAGTGGCACACCCTGCGAGCGGTCCGCGACGGTCTCGCGTTCCGGCCAGCGCGTGGCCCGCAGACGCGCACGGAGGTCGGCGATGGCGGCGTCCGGCACCTCGATCCGGAACGGTCTGACCTCGTCCACGCCCGCAGCCTGCCCGCGGGGTACGACAACCGGCGTCAGAGGGCTTTCACCCAGCGCGACCACTCGGGCTGGCGCGCGTAGCCGAGGCCGGCCCAGAGGCCGTGCGCGTCGGGGTTGTCGTCGAGCACCATCGCGTCGGCGCGGGTGGCACCGAACGCGGCGAACCGCTGCTCCGCGGCGGTGACGAGCAGCCGGGCGATCCCGCGGCGACGCCACGAGGGGTGCACCGCCAGGCGGTAGAGATGGCAGCGCCAGCCGTCGAACCCGGCGATGAGCGTCCCGACCACCACCTCGCCGATCGTTGCCACGGACAACGCTTGCCGATCGCGTTCGAAGAGCCGTTCCACGGCGGCGACGGAATCGGCGGGCCGGTGGGAGTCCTCCGCCGCGACCGCCCAGAACGGCAGCAGCCGGTCGAGGTCGGAGGGCCGGCCGGATCGGAGTGTCACCGCGCGTTCGACGGCCGGGTTCCGCCACTGCACCTCGCCCTCGACCAGGACGCCCGTCGCGCGCAGGCCGATCGCCCGGGCGACGGCCGTCGACGCCAGGTGGTCGGGGTGCACGTGCGCGACCAGGGTTCCGACCCCGCGCTCGCGCAGCCATCCGGCCAGGGCGGTGGCGGCCTCCCGGGCGAACCCGCGGCCGTGGTGCGGCGTCCCGATCACCCAGGCGAGCTCCGCCGTGCCGTCGGTGACGGTGGCCTGGACGTAGCCGACCGCGGGTCTGCTTCCCCGGGCCTCGCGGACGATCCAGTTCAGCCAGTCCGCCGAGCCGTCGGGGGAGTGGCCGACCGCCTGGGCCGCGTGGCGCCGCTCGAGTTCCGCGGTGGTCGGCGGTTCGTCGCCGGTGAACGCGTACAGCGCCGGATCGGCGAGGACGCCCACCAGCTCGGCCGCGTGCCCGACGCGCAGCGGCTCGAGGGCGAGCCGCTCGGTGACGACGGTCGTGGCGCGCAGCGGACCGGACCGCGCGGTCGCGTGGTCAGACCCGGCAGAACCAGTCACGGTCCACCCGGGCGGGTTCGGACGCGTCGGGCCGGGCGAACGGGTGCTGGAGCGTGAACGCCTGGCGGCACGGCCCGGAGCGGCGGAGCAGGTCCAGGCGCGCCATCGCCTCCGGCATGGTCGGGGTGGTGCCCGCGGGGATCCACCAGGCGGCGGCGATCGCCTCGCGCATCGGCACGAACCACTGCCGGCGCTCGCGCATGACCCCGGCGTGCGCCGTCCGGTAGACGAAGTCCGCGAGCGTCTCGACGGACTCCCACACGCTCATGTTGATGATGAGGTCCGGTTCCTCCTCGGAGGGTCGCAGCGCGGTGGCGTCACCGTCGTCGGTCTGCAGCCGCCACACGAAACCCGGCGCCGTGTCGGCCAACGCGTTGACCGGCTCGAGCATCGCGACGAAACCCTGCAACCGGACCGAGTCCAGCGGTTCGAGCGGCACGCCGACGTTGACCTGCGCGAGGTGGTAGCCGCCGACGGGATGCCGCATGCGCCGCAGGCTAACCGAGTGGGTGGTCACCGCGCGACGGTCACGCACCGCGGCAGCCCGGCGCCGACCCGCTCGGCCTGGTCGACCAGTTCGATCGCGAGGTCGGCGCGGCTGATGCGCCCCACGCGGTCCAGCGCGGTGTCCTCGGCGCGCCGGTACCCCGTCACCGGGCCGTCGACCAGCCGCGGCGGCCGGACCACGGTGGCGTCGACGTCGGTGCGTTCCTCCAGCAGCCGCTCCATCCGGGCCATGTCGCGGTAGGTGCCGCCGAAGAAGCCGTAGAGCACCCGGCGCAACACCCGGTCACCCGTTCCGGTCGCCGGTCCCACCGGCACCGCGCTCACCACGACCAGCCGCCGGAGGCCGGCCGACCACATCGCGTCGACGAGCCGTTCGGTCCCGAGCGAGTAGAGGTCGGTCTCCCGGCGTCCGGTGCCGGTACCGATGGCCGAGACCACCGCGTCGGCGCCCTGCATCGCGCGGGCCAGGGCCGTCGTGTCCTGGACGGGCGCGGTCACGGGCGTCACGCGCGCCGAGGGGGACGAGACGGGCTGGTGCCGCGCGACGGCCACCACGTCGTGGCCGCGGCGCGCGGCTTCCGCGACCACGAGGCGGCCGGTGCGACCGGTGCTGGCGATGACGACGATGCGCATGGGTCCTCCGCGGTGGTGAGTGAGCACTCACCAACCTAGTGAGTGGCCACTCACCCGTCTAGACCCGATGGTCATACTGGGCGGGTGACCGCGCGCGACCGCATCCTCGACGCCGCTGCCCAGGTGCTGCGCGAGAGCGGTTTCGTCGGGGCGACGACGAAGGAGATCGCCCGGGCGGCCGGGCTCTCCGAGGCCATGATCTACAAGGTCTTCGTCGACAAGACCGACCTGTTCCTCGGGGTGCTGAAGGAACGCTCGCCCGGGATCGGGATGGTCGGGGACCTCGACGCCCGCACCGGCAAGGACCTCCGCGTCACGCTGCGCACGGTCGCAGCGGACCTGCTCGCCTTCTACCTCGAGACCTTCCCGATGGCCGCCTCGCTGTTCTCCGACCCCGATCTGCTCGTCCGGCACCGCGCCGCGCTGCGCGTCAGGGGGGTGGGCCCGGAAGCGGTGGTCGTGGCCATGACCCAGTGGCTCGACACCGAGCGTCGCGCCGGCCGGATCGAGCCCGTGGTGCCCACGGCGACCGTCGCCGACCTGTTGGTCGGCGCCTGCTTCCACCGCGCCTTCCTCACCCGGTTCGGTGGCGAGACCATCGGCCTGGCCGCGGGCCGGCGCTTCGCCGCCGACACCGCCCGCGCGGCCGAGGCGTTGCTCGCCCCGACCGGGCGGTGATCCACCCCGGCGTGTCATAGGGTCTCGGACATGGACACCTCGGACATCGACTACGTCCGGACCACCATCGAACTGGTCGGCAACACCCCGCTGGTCCAGCTCGACAAGGTCATCGACGCCGATCCGTCGACCGGGCCGCTGCTGCTGGCGAAGGTCGAGTATGTCAACCCCGGCGGGTCGGTGAAGGACCGCATCGCCGTGCGCATGGTCGACGCCGCCGAGGAGTCCGGGGAGCTCAAGCCGGGCGGCACCATCGTCGAGCCCACCTCGGGCAACACCGGGGTCGGGCTGGCGCTGGTCGCCCAGCAACGGGGCTACCGCTGCGTCTTCATCTGTCCGGACAAGGTGTCGAAGGACAAGATCGACACGCTGCGCGCGTACGGCGCCGAGGTGGTCGTGTGCCCCACGGCTGTCGACCCCAAGGACCCGCGCTCGTACTACTCGGTGAGCGACCGGCTGGCCCGCGAGACCCCGAACGCATGGAAGCCGGACCAGTACTCCAACCCCAACAACCCCCGCTCGCACTACGAGACCACCGGTCCGGAGCTGTGGAAGCAGACCGCGGGGCGCGTCACGCACTTCGTGGCGGGCGTCGGCACCGGCGGCACGATCAGCGGCACCGGCCGCTTCCTCAAGGAGGCGAGCGACGGCGCCGTGCGCATCGTCGGCGCCGATCCGGAGGGCTCCGTCTACTCCGGCGGCACCGGGCGCCCCTATCTCGTCGAAGGCGTCGGGGAGGACTTCTGGCCCAGCGCTTACGACCCCACCGTGGTCGACGAGATCATCGCCGTCTCCGACGCCGACTCCTTCGCCATGACCCGGCGGCTGGCCCGCGAGGAGGGCCTGCTGGTCGGCGGTTCCTGCGGGATGGCCACCGCTGCCGCGGTCCGGCTGTGGCACCGGCTCGCCGAGCAGGGACGGACCGACGACGTCGTCGTGGTCCTGCTGCCCGACGGCGGCCGCGGTTACCTCTCGAAGATCTTCAACGACACCTGGATGAGCGACTACGGCTTCCTGGGCGGTACGGGCGACATCACGGTCGGCGACCTGCTGGCCGAGAAGGGCGAGGGGCACCTGCCGCCGCTCGTCCACGCCCACCCGAACGAGACGGTCCGCGAGGCGATCGACATCCTGCGGGAGTACGGCGTCTCGCAGATGCCGGTCGTGAAGGCCGAGCCGCCGGTGACGGCCGGTGAGGTCGTCGGGTCGGTGCAGGAGCGGGCCCTGCTCGACGCGGTGTTCACCGGCCGCGCCGCCCTCGCCGACGCCCTCGAACCGCACATGAGCCCGCCGCTGCCGATCGTCGGGTCCGGCGAGCCGGTCTCCGCCGCCATCGACGCGCTGCAGGGCGCCGACGCGCTGCTCGTGCACGTCGAGGGCAAGCCCGCGGGCGTGCTCACCCGGCAGGACGTCCTGGGGCACCTCGCCGACCAGCGCTGACCCGCCCGGACCGACCACCCGCTACGCGGACAGCCCCATCAGGCGCGCGCCGTTGTCCCAGAGCACGGCGCGCAGCCAGTCGTCACCCAGGTCGAACCGGTCGAGGGCCTCGAGTTGGTGCGCGTACGCATAGGGGATGTTCGGGAAGTCCGAGCCGAGCACGATCCGGTCGCCGAGGTCCGCCAGCCGCGCGACGTGGCCCGGCGGCATCGGGGCCATCGACTCGACGAAATCGGTGCCCGCCATCGTGGTGTCGAGGTGGACGTTCGGGTACGCCTGCGCGAGGTCGGCGAACGCGGTGTACTCCGACATGCCGAGGTGCGCGATCACCAGGGTGAGGCGGGGGAAACGTCGGAGCACGTCCTCGACGTTCGCGGGGCCGGTGTAGGGGCCGTGCAGCGGCGCCGAGCCCGCGTGCACCACCACGGGAACCGCCGCATCCTGCAACGCTCCCCACGCCGGGTCGAGCAGCGGATCGGCGGGGGAGTACGCGCCGACCTGGACGTGTGCCTTGAACAGGCGAGCACCGTTGCCCAAGGCGTCGGTCACGTAGTCACCGACGTCGGGTTCGGGGAACAGGGTGGCCGAGTGCACGGCGTCGGGCACGCGCGCGGCGAACTCGTCGCACCACCCGTTGAGGTACCGCGCCATACCGGGCTTGTGCGGGTAGCACAGCGAGGGGATCCCCCGGAGCCCGAGCCCGCGGGCGAGGTCCAGGCGGGTGGGCTCGTCGAACTTGTAGTTCATCGGCCACGCCCGGCCGTAGTGCTCCTCCGCGCGGTCGAAGTACGCCCACACCTTGTGCAGCATCCGCTCCGGCAGGAAGTGCACGTGGATGTCGGCGAGCCCGGGCAGGCCGAGGGCCTGCCAGTAGGCGGGGACGTCGGCGTCGGTCAGCGGGGGGTTCACGCGGTCGCTCCCGGTACCGCTCAGCGCAAGGTGGCGGCGACCGCCGCGAGGGCCCGGTTCAGCCGGTCCACGCCCGTGGTGAAGTCCGGGTGGTGCTGGCTGTACGCGGCGACGAGGTAGCGCTGGCCGCCGATGGTGATGATCCCCAGGCTGTTGACCAGCCACTTCTCGTTGTCGGAATCGTTGTTCAACCAGCCGTTCTTGTTCTCGGTGACCGTGCCCGGGTCGGCCATGGTCGGCGTGCCCCACCGCTGGTCCTGCTCCACGTTCGCCATGAGGTTGTTGATGTACGCGACGTCGGCGGGGGTGAGGATCTTCGGGTCGACCAGTTCGGAGAGCACCTTGATCTGGTCGGCGGCCGAGGTCGTCGACACCCCGAAGTAGCCGCCGGTCTCGATCACGGTGTGCGTGAGCCCGAGCATCGACACGGTCTGTTTCAACGCGTCGTCGCCGCCGCCGGCCCTCCACAGGGCCAGCGCGGCGTCGTTGTCACTGACCGTGATCATCTTGGTGGCTTCCTGCTGCTCGTACGAGGTCAGGTCGGCGGCGCCGCCCTGCGTCCGGAGCAGGGTCTCGAGCACCAGCAGCTTGATGGTGCTGCCGGTGTACATGCCGGAGTCGGAGCCGAGCGACACCAGCGCGTGCGTCGTCAGGTTGAGGGTCGCGACCGACCAGGTGTCGCCGCCGCCGCCGAGGATGGTGTCGAGCTTGGCCGGCAGCGCTGCCAGCGCCGCCTTCTGGACGGCGGCCTTCGACGCGGCTGCCGAC
>CAXUNA010000200.1:0-7119 GCA_964252095.1 uncultured Jatrophihabitans sp.
GCGCAGCCGGTCGCCGCGATGGCCGTCGCCGCCTGACCCGCACCCCGCCCGGATGTCCGGCCCCGACGCCCACGGCGTCGGGGCCGGACCCGTTCGCGCCGGGTCACTAGGCTCCTCGCATGGGTGACGACGTCGCGGCAACGCAGTTCAGCCGGCAGGACCGTCAGCGCTACCGGGCCAAGGTGCGGAGGTGCCTCGACGTCTTCGCGCGGATGTTGCAGGAGGCGCGGTTCGACTTCGACAACCCGCTGACCGGCCTGGAGATCGAGTTCAACCTGGTCGACGCGAACCAGGACCCCGTCATGCGCAACGCCGAGGTGCTCGGCGAGATCGCCAACGAGGACTTCCAGACCGAGCTCGCCCAGTTCAACATCGAGATCAACGTCAAGCCGCGGCCGCTCGCCGGTGCCGAGGCGGACGAGCTCGAGACCCAGCTGCGCGCCTCGCTCAACGACGCCGAGGAGCGCTCCAAGGCGATCGGCGCCCACATCGTCATGATCGGCGTCCTGCCGACCCTCACCAACGAGCAACTGCACGAGGAGACGCTCAGCGCCAACCCGCGCTACAAGCTGCTCAACGAGCAGATCTTCGCCGCGCGCGGCGAGGACCTGCACATCACGATCGACGGCCCGGAGCGGTTGTCCACCTACGCCGACACCATCGCGCCCGAGGCCGCCTGCACCAGCGTCCAGTTCCACCTGCAGGTCAGCCCGCAGCAGTACGCAGCGAACTGGAACGCTGCACAGTGCATCGCCGGCGTGCAGCTCGCGGTCGGGGCGAACTCGCCGTTCCTGTTCGGCAAGGAGCTCTGGCGCGAGACGCGGATCGCGTTGTTCGAGCAGGCCACCGACACCCGTCCGGAGGAGCTGCGTGAGCAGGGCGTCCGCCCGCGGGTGTGGTTCGGCGAACGTTGGATCACCTCGATCTTCGACCAGTTCGAGGAGAACGTGCGGTACTTCCCGGCCCTGCTGCCGGTGGTCGACGACGAGGACCCGGTCGAGGTGCTCGACCGCGGCGACACCCCACGACTGCAGGAACTGCGCCTGCACAACGGCACGATCTACCGCTGGAACCGACCCATCTACGACGTCTACCGCGGCAAGCCGCACCTCCGCGTCGAGAACCGCGTGCTGCCCGCGGGCCCGACGGTGGCCGACATCCTCGCCAACAGCGCGCTCTACTACGGGCTGCTGCGGGTGCTGGTCGAGGAGGACCGTCCGATCTGGTCGCGGATGTCGTTCGCCACCGCCACCGACAACTTCTACGAGGGCGCGCGCCGCGGCATCGACGCCCAGCTCTACTGGCCGGGCCTGGGCGAGGTGCCCGCCACCGAACTGGTCCTGCGCCGACTGTTGCCGATGGCGCACGAGGGACTCGACAAGTGGGGTGTCGACCCCGCCGTGCGCGACCGCCTGCTCGGGATCATCGAGCAGCGGTGCATCCAGCACGTCAACGGCGCCGAGTGGCAGGTCCGCACGCTGCACCGGATCGACACCGAGACCACCCTCGACCGCCCCGAGGCGCTGCGCGAGATGGTCCGCCGCTACAGCGACAACATGCACACCAACGAGCCCGTCCACACCTGGGAGCTCTAACGGAACTCCTGGCGGCCGAGCCCCGGAAACCGGGTCTGCGCGGCCAGGAGTTCCGCCCGGGTCAGCCCAGGCGGGCGCGCTCGTCGTGGGCCCAGGCGGCGAGCAGGCCGCGGTAGTGCGCGACGAAGTGGTCGTGCTCGTGCGGCGGGAACGTCGAGCGGACGGTGTCGACGAGCAGGGCGTCGAACTCCCCCGACTCCACCCACTCCAGGACGACGGCGTCGAGGTGCCCCAGCCGCGAGGCACAGAAGTCCTGGTAGCGGTCGACCTCGAAGTAGTCGTCGGCGAGGCGCCGGTACTCACCGAGCTTCTCGCCGTAGGACAGGTCGTCCCGGTCGGCGACGTCGAAGTAGCGGCGGGTGTCGAGGTCGAGGCGGGGACGACGGCCGGTCGCGGTGGTGAACACCGACCACTTCACCAGCGCCTTCATCGCCCACGGGAAGTAGTAGTGCAACGACGTCAACGCGACGTCCGGGCAGGCGTTGGCGTAGTCGATCGGCGCCACTTCCGCACCCTTCACCAGCGTCTCGCAGGAGTTGAACTCCCAGCGGAAGAAGGCGTTCACTAGTCGACCGATCGTGACGACCTCGTCGCCCACCTCGGGTGAGAGGAAGTCGTGGCTGACCGAGTAGCGCGCGTGCATGGGCTGGTCGGGGTCGAAGTTCATCACCATCGTCTCGGCGCCGATCGACAGCGACCTCGCGAACACGTCGAACCCGTCGACCGCCTTCTGCAGGTGCATCAACCGCTGGCCCGAACCGTCGTACGCACGGTGCAGCTCCTCGCGGTTGCGGATGTGCGAGACGC
Source organism: uncultured Jatrophihabitans sp. (assembly GCA_964252095.1). Taxonomy (GTDB): domain Bacteria; phylum Actinomycetota; class Actinomycetes; order Mycobacteriales; family Jatrophihabitantaceae; genus CAXUNA01. The sequence goes on from CAXUNA010000200.1 coordinate 2,403, forward strand.
CGACCCACGCGCCGCCGTCGTAGGGCTTCATGAACATCGGGTACCCGATGCGCTCGGCCACCTGGTCGAGGTCGAACGAGCGGTTGTACTGCTCGGCGGTGTAGGCGTACTTGGCGTGGTCGGGCGGGTTCTTGTAGGGCACGAGGACGGTCTCCGGCACCTTGAGCCCGAGCCGCATCATCGCGCAGTACGCGGCGTGCTTCTCCATGCTCTGGAAGGTGAACGGGCTGTTGAACAGATAGACGTCGTCCATCAGCGCGACCTTCTTCAGCCACTCGCGCGGGTGGTAGTACCAGTAAGCGAGCCGGTCGATCACCAGGTCGTAGCGCGGTTCGTACCGCAGGTCGAACGGCTCGATGGTCACGCGCTCGACGTCGTAGGCGTGCGTGCCGCCGTCGCTCGCCGCCACGGGACCCATCCGCCGCACGATCGACTCGAACGCCGCGGGCCAGTCCTCCTCGGTGCCCAGCAGCAGACCGACCAGGTGGGTGGTGTCGCTCATCGGATCTCCTCAGACCTCGGCGGTGCTCAACAGAAGCGCGGCAGGTGGTGGGCGAGTTGACGTCGCCACGACCCCCAGTCGTGCGGGACGTCGTACCCCCACACGTCGAGTTCGTGACGGATCCCTCTCGACGACAGCAGATCCGCGAACGCCCGGGTGCTCGGCAGCGCCGCCGTGGGCGACTCCTCGAACGCACCCCGCCCGACCACCAGCAACAGGGAGACCTGCTGCCGCAGCCAGTCGAGGTGCTCACCGGACATGCCCGCGACGTAGTCGAACGGGTTGTTGAAGTACAGCGCGTCGCCGCGCTCGCCCCAGCCGTGCCAGGTCGACGGGTCGTAGTTGCCCGAGAGGCACAGGGCCAACGGGAACAGGTCAGCACGCTTGAGCGCGAAGTTGGCCGCGTGGAAGGCGCCGAGACTGCAGCCGACGGTGAGGAATTCCCGAGCGCCACCGGAATCCGCCGAGGCCCAGGGCACGACGTGGTCGAGGATCCACGACTCGTAGGCCGCATGACGCGCCGCGCGCTCCTCGAGCGGGACGGTGCGGTCGGACCAGGTCCACGCGTCGAAGGAGTCGACGCAGTAGAGCTTCACCCGGCCGGCGTCGATCAGGTCCGCGACGGCATCGACGATCCCGTTCGTCTCGAGGTCCCACGCACGACCGGCTTCGGCGGGGAACACGAGGACCGGACGGCCGTAGTGCCCGTAGGCGATGACGGTCCCCCGCGGGCCGTCCCACCCCAGTTCGACCTGCTCACGCCGCATCCGTTGCCTCCTGCACCAGTCCGGTCAGATGAGGATCGAGGGCGTCCCGCCACGCCGTGAAGTTGTGCACGTCGCGCACCTCGGCGAACGCGACCGGGTAGTCCAACCGCTCCAGGGACGCCGCCATCGCCCGGTTGTTGGCCAAGTTCTCCTCGATCGTGCCGCAGGTCATCGCCGTCGGCACCGGCGCGGGATCGGCGACCGCCTGGTCGACCTCGCGCACGAAACGCGTCACGGGCCCGAAGCGCGAGAACCTCGTCTCCTGCGGGTCGAACGCCGTGGTGAAGAAGCTGCCGGACTGCAGGAACAACCCGTCGAACGTCCCCGGCGCGTGACGGTGGGCGTGCAGCATCGCGAGCGCGCCCAACGACGCCCCCACCCCGATCCGCTGCGAGGTCGGCGCCAGATCGGCCAGCGCCGGCACGACCTCGCCGGTCAGCGCGCGGGCGTACGCCGGGTTCACCGCGTACCAGCGGTTGCGGTCGCCGGGAGCGAGGAGCGCGACCCGGAACGGCGCGAGGTCCCCGGTCGCCACCATCGCCCGCGCCCAGCCGAGGAACCCGCCGAGGGCGGCGAACTCCGGCCCGTCGTGCACGAGCAGCAGCGGCGCGGTGACGTTCCCGGCCAGGCCCGCGGGCGACCACAGCGAACCGCGCACCCGGGAGCCGAGAGCAGCACTGCGGACGGCGATCTCCTGCTCGGTCCCCGGCGGGGTCTCCGCACCGAGCCACCGGGGGCCGACGTACCCCGGGAACTCCACCACCGACTTCTCACCGAAGGCACCGGGCGCGCGGCGCGGGTTGGCCGGGTCGGGCTCGGTGTGCCGCTGCCCGTCCGGCTCCTCGAGCTCGAACAGGTACTCCATGCGGTCGACCGCGGGGCGCTCCACCCGCAACGACCAGGCACCCCGGCGGTGGTCGAAGTCGAGCAGCTCGCCGGGTAGCCGGACGTCCTGGGCGAGACGGACCCCGCGCAGCCGCCGGGAGGGGTCGGGCAGACGGAACGTCACCCCGGTCCCCTCGACGACGGGCCCACCCGGTGCCTCGGTCCCGTCGCTGCGCCGCGCCATCGCAGGGACTCTAAGACACGGCACGGGGGGCCGGTCGGCGACGGCTGGACGACCCCGGCCGCCCGATACGCGGCCTGTGCACGCTTTCGCGGGGCCTGTCGAGTGCTGTGACCTCCACCGGGCCTGCAGAACGCCGTCCCACGGGGGCCGTCCCGGCGGTACCCTCTCGCCTGTTGGTCGGGCGCCTGACCCTGCGCGCCCGATGACGGAGAAGCGGAGAGTCATGGCCGGCGGGTTGCCCGTAGCGGTGCCGCGGTCCCGGTTGACGGTCCCCCGCGTGCGTGGTCTCGGCCGTCCCCGCCTCGACGCGATGCTCGACGCCGCCCGCCCGGCGGGCCTGGTGCTCGTCGGCGGCCCGCCGGGGATCGGCAAGACCTCCACCGTGGCGCAGTGGACGACGGGGCTGGACGCCTCCGTCGCCTGGTACCGCGCGGTGGCGGCCGACCCGGCCGCCACCCCGACGCCCGGCGCGACCGTTCTCGACCACCTCGCGGCGGCCCTCGACGTCGCGCTCGGCCCGGGACCCGACACCGGACGACCCGTGACGGTCGGTGACCTGGTGGCCCGGCTGGAGTCGGCACCCGACCGTCCGGTCCTGGTCGTCGACGACGTCCACCTGCTGGGACCGACCGATCACTCCCGGCTCGAGGAGTTCGCCCTCGACGCGATCGACCAGGTCTGCCTCGTGCTCGTCGGCCGCGAGCTGCCCGGCTGGAACCTCGCCCGCGGCGAGCTGGTCGACCAGATCCACCTCGACCACCTCGACCTGCGGTTCCGGCCGTGGGAGGTCGAGACGCTGTTCCGTGAGCGGTACGGCATCCCGCTCGGCTCGGCGGACGCCGTCGAGCTCACCCGCCGCACCGGCGGCTGGGCGGCGGGGCTCTCACTGTTGCACAGTGCGCTACGACGGCTGGGGCCCGGCGCGATCCAGCCGGCCCTGGCCGGTCTCACCGAACGCGCGCGGTACGCCTCGGCGTACCTCGAGGACCAGGTCTACGTCGGCGTGAGTGCCGCGGACCGCGACTTCCTCCGGCGCACGGCCACGTTCGACGTCCTCACCGTTGCACGCTGCAACGCTCTGCTGGAGGTGCAGGACGCCGCGACGACCCTGCGGCGCCTGCGGCAGATCCCGTTGCTGCTCGAGGTGGACGAGTCGGGTGACAACTTCCGGGTCCACCCGGCGATCCGGCGTCACGTCGCGACCGAACTCGCGGACCGGCTCGGACCGGACGCGACCCGGGAGTGGCACCGCCGCGCCGCCGACACCCTCGCCGGCGAGGAGGTGCCGCTCGAGCACCTCGTCGCGCGGTGCCGGGCCCAGGACTGGGACGGCGTACGCGCCCTGCTCGACGTGCACGGGCCGCTGCTGACCGCGACCCAGACCGACGCGTGGGTCCGGCTGCTGCCCGACCACGTCGTCGACGCCGACCCGTGGGCCGGGCTCGCCCGCGCCGTCGCCCTGCTCGAGGACGGCCGGTTCACGCTCGCGGTCCAGGCGGCCCGCAGTGCGCGGATGAAGTTCTCCGACTCCCGCGGGCGCCGGGCCTGTGACCACGTGGTCCGTCGGGCGAGCGTGTGGACCTCGGCCGACACCGGGACGCCGACGCGCTGGGAGGACATCCTGCGGGCGTCGACCGTCCGCGACCCCGCGAGCGCGGCGCAACGCGCCCAGTCACTGGACAGCCCGATGCGGCTGGTGTGCGAGGGCGTCGCCCTCATCCTCACCGGCAACCACGAACGCGCCACGGTGGTGCTGCGTCGGTGCGCCCAGGACTCGGCGGCCGACGTCGTCGCGCAGCTGTCGGCGCGGTTGCTGCTCGCCGCGGTCTCGGCGCTCGGCGACCGGGCGGGAGCGCCGGTCCCCGACCTCGACAGCGCGCACACCGAGGCCGAGCTGCACGGGTTGTCGTGGCTCGCCCGGATGGCACGCGGGGTCGCCGTCGCGCGTGGCGGTCAGCGGCACGACCTCGACATCGCCGCGGCGCTGGTCGAGGAATGCGACGCGATGGGCGACAAGTGGGGGGCGGCGCTCATCGCCCTGGGCTCGGCCCTCGCCGAGCTGCGCGCCGGGGAGTGCGACATCGCCGCCGTCGAGTCGCTCGTCGAACGCTTCCGGGCGCTCGACGCCGGGGTGCTCGAGGCGTGGACGCGGGCGCTCTACGCGGTGACCGCGGTGCACGAAGGACTTCCCGACGCCTTCCGTGACGCCCGGCTCGCCGAGGCGCTGGCGAAGGCGAACTCCGTACCGGGTGCGTTGTCACTCGCCTACGCCGCGCTGGGGGCCTCGGAGGTCAGCGACCGCGCGGAGTACATGCGCCTCGCCGAGGCGACCGGCCGGGCCGCGGGGCTCGGCGCGAAACCGTGGACCTGGCTGCGCAC
>CAXUNA010000201.1:0-7102 GCA_964252095.1 uncultured Jatrophihabitans sp.
GTTGCGCAGGGCGGCGGTCAGGGCGGCGTCGTCGAGGTCCGCGATCAACCGCGCCACGTCTGCGGCTCCGACGCCCTGGCCGGGGAGGGCCGCGCGCACCTCGGCGGCCGTGTGGCGCAGCAGCCGTTGGTACTCGGCGTTGCTCATGGCATCGATCCGTCGGCGCAGCGCATCGCCACCCGGCCGGGCGAACAGCCCCTCGAGGAGCGTGCCGTACTTGACCGTGAGGACCTGCCACCCGGCGGCGGCGAACATGCCGGCGAGCCGGTCGGCGCCCGTGGTCGGCACGATCCGGTCCAGCGACTGCCGGTTCAGGTCGACGATCCACACGATCTCACCGAGCTCGGCGGTCATCGGGTCGAGCACCGCCTCCCACACGGCGCCCTCGTCGAGTTCGGCGTCGCCCACGAGCGACCACTGCCGTCCGGAACCACCGGTGCCGAAACGGTTCTCGACGTAGCGACGGGCCAGCGCTCCCCAGATCGGCGCCGTCGCGCCGATCCCGACCGAACCCGTCGAGTAGTCGGCCGGGACGGGGTCCTTCGACCGGCTGGGATAGGACTGCAGACCGCCGAACTGTCGCAGCGTGGTCATGTGGTCCGGCTCCAGCTGACCGAGCAGGAACTCGAGCGCGTGCAGCATCGGCGAGGCGTGCGGCTTCACCGAGACCCGGTCCTCGGCACGCAGCTCCCGCATCCACAACGCCGTCATGATCGTGGACATCGACGCCGACGACGCCTGGTGGCCGCCCACCTTGAGGCCCGACGGGTTGGGCCGCACCCGGTTGGCGTGGTCGACGACGGCCGTCGACAACCAGAGGGCACGGTCCTCGATCTCGCGCAGCACCTCGAGGTCGGTCGGTGACGGTGCGGTGGTGGCGGGCGGACCCGGGTGCGTCATCGTGGTCCCTCCTCGGCCGGACGGTGTACTCGGTGCAGCTCAGCACCGACCCGGTCGGGAGACAACCTGCGCGATGGCGACTGAGCATCCTGCTCACGACCGCGCCGTCCCGACCGGAGGAGGATGAGCACGGTGTCCACCGCAGAGGCGAAGCCGCGCGTCGCCGACCGCACCGACGCCCGGCTGTTGCTCGAGCTGGAGCAGGACCCGCACGCGACGGTGATGGCGCTGTCGCAACGGCTCGGTCTGTCCCGCAACACCGTGCAGGCGCGCCTGGCGCGCATGGACGCCGACGGCATGCTGCTCGGCTTCGGCAACCGGATCGACCCGACCGCGCTCGGGTACCCGATCGCCGCGTTCGTGATGGTGGTCGTGGTGCAGCGCCGGCTCTCGCAGGTCGCCGACGCCCTCGCCGGGATCCCCGAGGTGCTCGAGGTCTTCGGCACCTCCGGCAGCGTCGACCTCATCGTCAGGGTGGTCGCGGCCGACGCCGACGACCTCTACCGCGTCGCCGGCAGCATCCTCGCCCTCGACGGGGTCGAGCGCACCGACACGTCACTGGTCATGCGACGCCTGGTCGACCACCGCGTCACGCCGCTGGTCGAGCGGATCATCGCGTCCTAGGGGTGGGCGCTACGCGGCGGCGAGGCGGCGCAACGCGCGGGCCGACGGACTGCCCGGGTCGGCCGTCACGAACACCACCTGCTGGTCGTCGTCGGGGACGGTGAGCACGTCGCAGGTGAGGTGCAGCAGCCCGACCTCGGGGTGGTCGGTCGTCTTGGTGCGGTGCCCCGCGGCGCGCACCGGGTTCGCGTCCCACACCTGCCCGAACTCGGCGCTGCCGGCGTGCAACTCGGCGATCAGCCCGGCCAGCCCGCGGTCGTGCGGGTAGCGGGCGACCGCCGCGCGCAACCGGGACACCGCCACCTCGGCGAACTCGTCGGCGGCCGAACTCCAGTGGGTGCCGTCGAGGAAGCGCCGTCGAGCGAGGTTCGGCCGGTGCCCGAGCCCGCCGAGCAGCCGGCCCGCGAGCGGGTTGAACGCGACGACGTCGTACGTGGCGTCGGTGACGACGGCGGCGGCGTCGACGCGGTGGAGCAGCGCGGCGACATGGGGGCGCACCACGCGCGACGGACCGGGTGGTGCGGGCACCGCGGTGTCGGCGAGTGCGAACAGCCGGCGACGTTCGGCGTCGTCGAGACCGAGCGCCCCGGACAGGCCGTCGAGCACCCGCGGCGACGGGTGCGGACCGCGGGCCTGCTCGAGCCGGACGTAGTAGTCGACCGACACCGCGGCACGCGCGGCGACCTCCTCGCGCCGGAGGCCACGGGTGCGCCGCACGGAGGTCGTCGTGACGCCGGCCGCGGTGGGGTCGAGCGCGGTGCGGCGGTCACGGAGGAACCGGGCGAGCTCCTGACGGGGCACGGGTCGCCCTCCTGCCTGGTACCGATGATCCCTGGTTGGCGGCGGGTGCGGCGGGCATCGTCGTGGTCATGACCACCGCACTCGTCACCGGTGCCAACAACGGTATCGGTTTCCACATCGCCCGCCTGCTCGCCGACCGCGCCGTCACGGTGTGGGTCGGCTCCCGTTCCGAGGAGAAGGGGGCGGCGGCCGTGGAGCGGATCGGCAGCGGCGCCCGCCTGCTCGTGCTCGACGTCACCGACCCGGCGTCGGTCGCCACGGCAGCACGACGGGTCCCCGAGCTGGACGTGCTCGTCAACAACGCGGGGATCTCGGGTGCCGGCCGGCCGGCCGGCGAGGCGGGCGTCGCCGAGTTCCGTGAGGTCTACGCGACGAACGTCTTCGGCGTGGTCGAGGTGACCAACGCGTTCCTGCCGGTGCTGCGGCGCTCGGCGCACCCGCGGATCGTCAACGTGTCGAGTGGCACCGGTTCCCTGGCGTGGAGCACCGGCCCCAACCCGCAGTTCGACCACACGCTCACCGCCGGCGGCGCCGTGGCGTACCGGTCGTCGAAGACCGCCGTCGACGCGCTCACCGTGTTCTACGCCCAGGCGCTCGCCGGCGACGGGGTCAAGGTCAACGCGCTGGCGCCCGGCCTGCGCGCGACCGCCCTCAACCCACGGGCGGCCGCGTCCTCCGGGGACCCGGCCGAGGCGGCCGCCGGAGCGGTGCACCTGGCCACGCTCGCCGACGACGGCCCGACGGGCGGGTTCTTCTCCTGGGACGGCACGCCCGTGCCGTGGTGAGGCGTCCTCGCGGTCAGCGGGTCCCGAGGGCGATCGCGGTCTGCTCGCGCATCCAGCCGGAGTAGATGCCCCCGACCAGTACGCGCCCCTCGTGCGAGTACGTCGCACCCGTCGAGAGGTCGACCGCAGCGGGCCACGTGAAGGCCGAGAAGCGCCGGACGAGTTCCTTCCGGGCGAACTCGGCGCCGTCGGGGCTGACGTGGTCACCGACCAGCACCGCGATGGTGGCGACGCCGGTCTGGAACCCGCGCAGCGCTCCCTTGGTCGCGGCGGCGTAGTCGAGCGAGTCGTTCGCGAACCGTTGCAGTGTGCTCGCATCGGCCACCGGGACCCGGGTCAGCACGGTGAACAGGTGCAGCTTGGTGGCCATCCACGCCAGCTTGAAGCGGCTCTGGTAGCCGACCAGCGCCGGCCCGCCGGGCAGGTGCTGGGTGCTCACCTCGGCCCCGGCCTCGCGGAGTCGGTGGGCGGCGGCGTCGAGGAAGTCGGGTGCGGTCACCGGGACGACTCTGCCACCCGCACGCGGAAGTCCGGGCCGACTAGAGGCCCGCGGCCGTCCGTGTCGCGGCGTCCCACTCGACGAACTCGACGACCGGTCCGGCCGGGAACGCCACGGTGACGTTGCGCCCGGTCGCCTGATCCGCCGGCTCCCGCGTGGTGACGGCGCCGGCTCGCTGCGCCTCTGCCGCCGCCGCGTCGAGGTCGTCGACGACCACCGTCACGTCGGTCGCGCGGAACGGGTCGAGCTGCTCGGCCGTGCCCGCGAGCAGCAGCACGTCACCCACCAGCGCGAGCTGCAGCCCCGCGGCGTGCCCGAACCGCAACCGCACGCCCGTGACGCCCGACGCCGCCATCGCGGCGATGCCGGCGTCGAGATCGCTGACGCAGATCCGCGCGAACGTGGCCAGGACGGTCGCGGACCCGGTCGGGGAGCCGCTCACGCCCGCGCGGGGTTCGGCTGGACGAGGATGCGGATCGGGTTGCCCTCGTGGTTCGCCAGCTGCCGGACGCCCGCGGCGACGTCCTCCAGCGGGATCACGGCGCTCACCGAGCGCGACAGGTCGAGCCGCCCGGTCGCGACGAGTGCGGCGAGCGTGGCGATGTCCTCGTTGCGGTAGCCGAGGTGACCCATGATCGCGACCCGGGACAGCCCGAGCTGCATGGTGCTGCCGAGGGCGATGGCCTGGTTGCTCATGCCGACGCCGACCAGCCGCCCGCCCGGGCGGACCGCGGCGCGGGCGCCACGGAACGTGACGGGGATGCCGACGGCGTCGAACGCGGCGTCCAGACCCCGCCCTCCGGTCGCGGCGCGGATCTGCTCGAGCGCATCGGGTGCGGCGGGGTCGACGGCGACGTCGGCTCCGAGTTCGAGCGCCCGCTCCCGCACGACCGGGTTGATGTCCAGTGCAACGATCGGCATGGCGCCGACCAGTCGGGCGATCTGCACGATGTGCGTACCGATGCCGCCGAGACCCCACACGCCGACCGACTCGCCGACCTGCACCCTCGCCGTGTTGACCACTGCGCCGTACGGGGTGGCGACGGCGTCGGCCAGGATGGCCGCCTGGTCCAGGGGAACCTCGTCCGGCACGCGCGTCAGGGAGACGGCCAGGGCGGTCGTGTACTGCGCCCACGCGCCGTCGTACGCGAAGGCCATGAGCGCGAGGTTCAGGCAGCCGCTGAAGTTGAACCGGCGGCACTCGGCGCAGGTGAAGTCGGGACGGCCGGCCGCGGGCACCACCCGGTCGCCGACCTGCCACCCGTCCACGCCCGGCCCGAGCGCCGCGATGGTCCCCGACGCCTCGTGGCCCTGCGTGACGACCGGGAGCTGCGCCGGGAACGTGCCGTCGATGAGGCTGAGGTCGGAGTGGCAGATCCCGCAGTAGGCGACCTCGATGAGCACCTCGCCCGGACCGGGGACGGGCACGGGCACGTCCTGCACGCCGAACTCGTGGGTCGCGGTGTCGAGCCGCTGGGCGCGCATCGTCGTGGGCACCGGGGCGGTCATCGGGCGGTCGCCGCCGGCTCGGCACCGGGCACGTCGACGGCGTCACCGGCGCGGCCGAACCGCACGCCGTCGGTGAGCGATCCGCGGCGCATCGTTCCCACGTCGCGCAGGTAGTTCTGGTGCAGGCGCCACGGCGCCTCCGGGCCCTGTCGCGGGAGCTGCGCCGCGCCGCGGCTGACGTACCCCGACTGCAGGTCGATGAGCGGGCTGCGAACGTCGGCCGGGAACGACGGCGCCTCGGGCGTGACGCTCTGGTAGCCGTGGGCGTCCAGGTACTTCAGCAACCGGCACACGTACCGCGCCACCAGGTCGGCCTTCAGCGTCCACGACGCGTTGGTGTAGCCGACGGTCAGCACGAAGTTCGGCACGCCCGAGAGCATCATGCCTTTGTAGGCCAGGGTTTCCGGCAACGACACGTTCCGGCCGTCGACCACCAGCTGCATGCCGCCGATCGTCAACAGGTTCAGGCCGGTGGCGGTCACGATGACGTCGGCCGGCAGCTCCGTCCCCGACGCCAACGCGATCCCGTGCGGCGTGAACCGCTCGATGGTGTCGGTGACGATGTCGGCCTTGCCGTCGCGGATGACGCGGAAGAACTCGCCACCGGGCGTCGCGCAGAGCCGCTGGTCCCACGGGTTGTAGCGCGGGGACAGGTGGGTGTCGGCGTCGAAACCGGTGGGCAGTTTCTCCAGCGCCTTCTTGCGCAGCGTCGCCTTGACGAACTCCGGGCGCCGCTTGCTGAGCTGGTAGATGCCCACACCCTGCAGGATGTTCTTCCACCTGACCACGTCGTATGCCAGTTGCTGCGGCAGCCGTTTGCGCAGCCGGATCGCCAGGCTGTCCTTCGACGGGACGGCCGAGATGTACGTCGGCGACCGTTGCAGCATGGTCGCGTGGGCCGCGGCTCCCCCGCCCGTCACGAGCGCCGGTATCAGGGTCACGGCGGTGGCGCCGCTGCCGATGACGACCACCCGTTTGCCGGCGACGTCGAGATCGTCCGGCCAGTGCTGCGGATGCACGATGCGGCCCTCGAACTCGTCACGGCCGGCGAACTCGGGGGTGAATCCTTCGTCGTAGCGGTAGTACCCGGAGCAGACCTCGAGGAACGAGCAGGTGAGCGTCACGGTCTCGCCGGCGTCTCCCACCTCGGAGGTCACGGTCCAGCGGGCGGTCTCGCTCGACCACTCGGCGCGGACGACCCGGTGCCCGTACCGGATCGCGCGGTCCACGCCGTACTCCTGCGCCGCCTCCCGCACGTAGGCGAGGATCGAGCCGCCGTCGGCGATGGACTTGGCGTCGGTCCACGGCTTGAACGAGTAACCGAGGGTGAACATGTCCGAGTCCGACCGGATGCCGGGGTAGCGGAACAGGTCCCACGTGCCGCCCAGCGAGTCGCGCGCCTCGAGGATCGCGAAGGTCTTGTCGGGCGTCTCGCGGCGCAGGTGACAGGCCGCGCCGATGCCGGACAGGCCGGCTCCGACGATGAGGACGTCGACGTGCTCGTGCGGCAGCGCAGTCATGGGGTCAGGCTATCAACACCCTGTCGAGTGACTCAACGTGATGTCGAAAACTGCTACGGTGGGAGCGTGCCGGCCACCCCGACGACGCCCGCCGCCCCGGTGTCACGGAGCCGCCGTGTGCCGCGCCCGACCGGCGAGGACCGCGAGCGCGCGATCCTCGCCACGGCCGAGCGACTGCTCGCCGAACGCGGGTTCGACGGCTTCTCGGTCGACGACCTCGCCCGCGGTGCGGGCCTCTCCCGTCCGACGTTCTACTTCTACTTCGCGTCCAAGGACGCCGTGGTGCTCTCGCTGCTCGACCGGGTGATCGACGAAGCCCGCCGCGGCACGCCGGCCGTCGACTTCGCGGCCGACCCGCTGGGCTCGTGGCGGGCCGTCATCGCCACGATCGTCACCGTCTTCGACGAACACCGCGCGGTCACCGTGGCGGGCCGTCGGGATTGCGGCCGCGATTGGGTTCGCGG
>CAXUNA010000202.1:0-5728 GCA_964252095.1 uncultured Jatrophihabitans sp.
CCCACGGCGACCGCCGGGGCGTCGTCGAGCAGCAACGGCGGCAGGGGGGCGCCGCGGCCGAGCCGGTACCCGCCGGTGACGCCGAGCCGCGCCTCGACGGGATATCCCAGCTCCCGCAGGCGTTCGACGTCGCGCCGCACGGTGCGGGTGGTGACCGCGAGCCGTTCCGCGAGCTCCGACGACGGCCAGTCACGGTGCGTCTGCAGCAGGGTCAGCAACTGGAGCAGCCGTGCGGAGGTGTCGAGCACGCGATCCAGGATGCCAGCGAACGAGGACCGGAACTGTCCGCATTCGACGGCATGCTCGACGGCATGACCGACACCGCCATCCGTCCCTTCACGCTCCACGTCCCCGACGCCGACCTCGCCGACCTGCGCGACCGGCTCGCCCGCGCCCGGTTCCCCGCCCCGCTGCCGGGCGACGGGTGGGACACCGGAGTGCCCGTGGCGTACCTGCGCGAGCTCGTGACCCACTGGCACGACGCGTACGACTGGCGGGCGGCCGAGGCGCAGCTCAACGCCCACCCCCAGTTCACGACGACCATCGACGGCACCCGCATCCACTTCCTGCACGTCCGCTCCGCCGAGCCGGACGCGACACCGCTGGTCCTCACCCACGGCTGGCCGGGGTCGGTGGTCGAGTTCCTCGACGTCATCGGCCCGCTCACCGACCCGGCCGCCCACGGCGGCGACCCGGCCGACGCGTTCCACCTCGTCATCCCCAGCCTGCCCGGGTTCGGCTTCTCCGGTCCGGTGCCCGACGCCGGCTGGGACCGCGCCCGCATCGGCCGGGCGTGGGCGGAGCTCATGCGGCGGCTGGGTTACGCGCGCTACGGCGTGCAGGGCGGTGACATCGGGGCGGCGGTCTCACCCGAGGTCGGGCGGGCCGCGCCGGAGCACGTCATCGGGGTGCACACCAACGGCGGCCCGACGCTGCTGCGGCGCCAGCTGGACGCCGAGGAGCTGGCGGCACTGACCGACCTGGAGCGCGACCGGGTCGCCCGGATCGGCGCGTTCCTGCGCGACGAGTTCGGCTACATCGCCATCCAGTCGACCCGGCCCGGGACGATCGGGCCCGCTCTCGTCGACTCACCCGTCGGCCTCCTCGCGTGGATCGTCGACAAGTTCAAGGCGTGGACCTGGCCGGTCGACGCGCTGCCCGACGCCGTCCTCGACCGCGATCGGATCCTCACCGACGTCAGCATCTACTGGTTCACCGCGACCGCGGGGTCGGCGGCGTACGTCGGCTACGCGCAGTCGGGCTTCGGCGGCCCGCCGCCGGTGAACTCCGGCGTGCCGACCGCGGCGCTGGTCCTCGCCCACGACGTCGGCATCCGGAGGTACTCGGAGGAGTCGAACACCATCACGACGTGGACCGACGTGGACCACGGCGGGCACTTCGCCGCGCTCGAGGAGCCGGTGCTCCTGGTCGACCACGTGCGGGAGTTCTTCCGCCCGCTGCGGTGATGTCGCGGCGTAACGTGACTTCATGGCGGACGACGAGCAGGTCCCGCGCCGCGAGGCGACCGAACGGTTCCGTCACCTGCCCGAGCGGGTCAGGCCCGAGGACATGGTCGCGGAGGTCCCCAGCGCCGTCCCGATGCCCGCCGACGGTGGGCGGGACGGCGACACCGAGTTCATGATCCGGCACCTCGTCGTCTGAACCTCAGAGCCGCGCGAGGATCGACGCGGTGAACCCGGCCGCGATGACGGCGTGCCCGGCGTCGTTCGGGTGGAAGTGGTCCGACGCCCGTTCGTGAGGGGCGAACCGCAACGGGACCGCGACCACGGCACCGGACAGGGCGGCCCAGTCGACCTCGTCGCTGACCTGCGCCTGGACGCCGTGCGCGTGCGACACCACCCCGACGAACGTCCCGGCCGGCAGCGCGTCGAGCAGCGTCTGGAAGTGAGCGGGCAGTGCGGCCCGCAGTTCGCGCTGCACGATGTCGTTGCTGCCGATGAGGACGGTGACGAGGTCGGGCGTCGTCGCGAGGCCCGCCAGCGCCGGCAGTTCCCGGTCGAGGACGTCGGAGACGCGGGCGCCGCTGATCGACAGGTTGACCACTCGGAACGGGTGCCCCCGCGCGGCCAGGGCGCGCCGGGTCTGCAGGACCCATCCCTGCTCGATCGAGCTGGCACCGATGCCCTGCGACAGCGAGTCGCCGAGCGCGACCCACAACGGGTCGTCCGAGCCCAGGGCGGCGACGTTGTGCTCGTGCCAGGCCGCGGCGTACGGGGGGATCTGGTCCTCGACCCGTGCGACGCCACGCAGCACCCGGCGCGCGACGCTCACGAACCGGCCGGGCGGCCGGTCGCTGAGGTTGGAGTACTCGAAGGTCACTGCGGCAGCATCTCGCACCGGGGCACACGGTCGGGGAGAATCCCGCCCGTGACCACGTTCCCCGAACCCCAACCGGTGCTCACGCCCCTCACCGAAGCGGCGGTGTTCCTCGTGCTCACCGTCGATCCCGGCGGCGAGGACACCGTGCGCGACGTGCTCGGTGACCTCGGTGCGGCGATCCGCACGGTCGGGTTCCGGGTGCCCGCGGGTGAGCTCGCGTGTGTCGTCGGCATCGGCGCGCACCTGTGGGAGCGGCTGTTCACCGGGCCGCGACCGCGCGAGCTGCACCCGTTCCAGCCGATCGTGGGCGCCACGCACACCGCGCCGTCGACGCCGGGCGACCTGTTCGTGCACCTGCGGGCGAAACGGATGGACCTCTGCTTCGAGCTCGCCCGGCAGCTGCGGGCGCGGTTCGGGCCGTCGGCGCACGTGGTCGACGAGACCCACGGCTTCAAGTACTTCGACGAACGCGACCTGCTCGGCTTCGTCGACGGCACGGAGAGCCCGCAGGGTGCGAAAGCCCTGCGGGCCGCGATCATCGCCGACCAGGACCCGACGTTCGCGGGCGGGAGCTACGCCGTCGTGCAGAAGTACCGGCACGACATGCCCGCGTGGGACGCGCTGTCCGTCCAGGACCAGGAAGCCGCGATCGGACGCGGGAAACTCGACAACATCGAGCAGGACGACGACGTCAAGGCGAGCAACAGCCACCTCGTGCTCAACGTCATCGAGGACGACGACGGCAACCAGCTGCAGATCGTCCGCGACAACATGCCGTTCGGGAACGTGGGCGAGGCCGAGTACGGCACGTACTTCATCAGCTACGCGGCCACCGTCTCGACCACGGAGACCATGTTGCGGCGGATGTTCATCGGCGTGCCCGAGGGCAACCACGACCGCATCCTCGACTTCTCGACGGCCGTCACCGGGGGCCTGTTCTTCGTGCCGAGCGCCGACTTCTTCGACGACCTGCCCGACGCGCCTCAGACGCCGTAACGGCCGTCGAGCAGGCGGGCGTCGATCGGCGTGGTCGCCCAGGTGTCGCGCACCCACGTCTGCTCGGGGTGGTCCGAGATCAGCCACCGGCGTCCGGGGGCGGGGCCGGCCATGACGTTGAGCTGGTAGAGATCGTGCCCCGGCGCCGGGGTGACGGGCCCGTGCCACCCGAACGGCACGAGGGCGACGTCGCGGTCGTGTACCTCGACCGTCACGTCGATCTCGTGCCCGGGTGACGACGACGTCCGGTGGAACGCGACACCGGGTTCACCGTGCGGCCCGGCCGCGATCTCGTAGTAGTAGATCTCCTCGAGCTCGGCCTCGTCGTCGGTCGCCTCGTCGTGCTTGTGCGCGGGGTAGCTGCTCCAGTTGCCGCCGGGGGTGATGACCTCGCAGGCGATGACCGATTCGGCGTCGAGGCCGTCGACGGTGCCGAAGTTGCGCACGAGTCGGCTCATCGTGCCGGCACCGCGCCGTTCGACGGGCACGTCCTCGGCGGCGAGCCGCGCCGCCGGCCGCGAGGTGGCGTCGGAGGGTGCGGTGCACAGCGCGAACCGCCCGCCGTCGGCGCTGGTCAGGCTCGCCGCCCCACCCGCGGGCACGTAGGCGACGTCGGTCGCCGCGACGAACACGTCCCGGCGCCCCCGCAGGGGCAGTTCGACCCCGTCGGCCACGACGACCGCTGCGCCCTGCAACGGAACCACGATCGTCTCGACCCCCGCGGTGGGGACTGCGAGCTCCCCGCCCGGCGGCAGCGTCACCGTGCGCAGCCCGGCGTAGGTGAGCGCGGGCGGCGCGACGACGAGGTCGAAGCCGTCACGGGCGCCGGTTCCGGCGGGGATCAGGAGTTCGGTCACGCCTCCGACTCTAGGAACCGGGGGACACCGATCCCGCGCCGGCCACCGCGCCGTGGTGGGACTTCGCTCTCGCGCGCTTCCGGGCTGTCCTCGGGGGCGTGTAGACAAGAAGTGTGAGCACACCACCACTGCGTTTCGGGTACAAGGCGTCGGCCGAGCAGTTCGCGCCGCGCGAGCTGGTCGAGTTCGCCGTCCAGGCGGAGCAGGTCGGCCTCGACTCCGTCTGGGTCAGCGACCACTACCAGCCGTGGCGCCACTCCGGCGGGCACGCGCCGTTCTCGCTGTCGTGGCTCGCGGCCGTGGGTGAGCGCACCGAACGGGTGGTGCTCGGCACCTCGGTGCTCACGGCGACGTTCCGCTACAACCCGGCCGTCATCGCCCAGGCGTTCGCGACGCTCGGCTGCCTCTACCCCGACCGCGTGATCCTCGGGCTCGGCACCGGCGAGGCGCTCAACGAGACCTCGGTGACCGGCGCGGAGTGGCCGGACTTCAAGGGCCGCTTCGCCCGGTTGCGTGAGGCCGTGCGCCTCATGCGGCAGCTGTGGACCGAGGACTCCGTCGACTTCGAGGGCGAGTTCTACACGGTGCACGGTGCAACGGTCTACGACAAGCCGTCGACGCCCGTACCGGTCTACATCGCCGCCGGCGGCCCGGTGGTGGCCAAGTACGCGGGCCGCGCCGGTGACGGGTTCATCTGCACGTCGGGCAAGGGCATGGAGCTCTACACCGACAAGCTGCTGCCGGCCGTGGCCGAGGGCGCGCAGGCGGCCGACCGCGACCCGTCGTCGATCGACAACACCATCGAGATCAAGATCAGCTACGACCGCGACCACGAGCGGGCGTTGGAGAACACCCGCTTCTGGGCGCCGCTGTCGCTCACGCAGGAGCAGAAGCACTCGGTCGACAGCCCGGCCGAGATGGAGAAGCTCGCCGACGAGATCCCGATCGAGCAGGTCGCGAAGCGTTGGATCATCGCCTCCACGCCGGACGAGGCGCTGGCGCAGATCCAGCCCTACCTCGACGCCGGCCTGCGCCACCTGGTCTTCCACGGCCCCGGTGCCGACCAGTCCCGCTTCCTCACCCAGTTCAGCGAGGACGTCCTGCCGGCGCGCCGCACGCTCGCGTGCCCCCTCGATCGGGCGAACCTCGGCGGTGTCACACCGCCGAGGTTCGCAGGATCGGCGTCGTTCAGGCCAGGCCGCGGACGGCGCGCAGCGGGGGGCGGTGGCCGAGCACGGCACCGACCATGTCGAGCGTCTGCCGGGTCTCGCGGATGTTGTGGGCCCGGAAGACCCGCGCGCCCCACGACGACGTGAGCGACGTCGTCGCCAGGGTGCCGGTGACGCGTTCACCCACCGGCAGGTCGAGCGTCTCGCCGATGAAGTCCTTGTTCGACAACGACATCAGCACCGGCCAGCCGGTGGCGACGAGGTCCGGGACGGCCCGGGTCACGGCCAACGAGTGGTAGGTGTTCTTCGCGAAGTCGTGACCCGGGTCGACGACGATGCGCGAGCGGTCCACCCCGACCTCGACCG
>CAXUNA010000202.1:5738-7094 GCA_964252095.1 uncultured Jatrophihabitans sp.
AAGCTGGACTACGCCCCGGCCGGCGCGAAAACCCACGTCGCCCTGGTCGGCAAGGGCATCACCTTCGACTCCGGGGGCCTGTCGATCAAGCCGGCCGGCGGCATGGACGAGATGAAGAGCGACATGTCCGGGGCGGCCGCCGTCCTGCACTCGGTCGCGGGGGGGGCCCCCCCCCGCCCGGCCCGCCCGGGGCCCCGCCCACCGTGGGGTCGGGGTGCTTCGCCACGCGGGCACCGGGGTCGACGACGATGCGCGAGCGGTCCACCCCGACCTCGACCGCCCGCTCGGCGAGTGCCGTCAGTCGCCCCAGGACGTCACCGAGCAGGTCGTCGTACCGCACCCGGTGCGGGCGGGTGCGCGGTGCGACCCCACCCGCGTGCGTGCACACCAGGCCCTTGTCGAGTTCGCCCGCCACCACCGCGAGCTCGGGGTCCCAGCCGCCCCAGGCGTCGTTGAAGACGTCGGCGCCGGCCTCGGCGACGGCGCGGCCGACGTCGGCCCGCCAGGTGTCGACACTGATGACGAGCTCGGGGAACTCGGAACGCACCGCGGCGACGAACCCGGCGGTGCGGTCGATCTCCTCGGCGACCGAGATCTCCTCGCCCGGCGCGGCCTTGATGGCGCCGACGTCGACCATGTCGGCGCCCTCGGCCACCACGGTGCGGACGCGGTCCAGCGCCACGTCGGCGGCGAAGGTCGCCCCCCGGTCGTAGAAGGAGTCGGTGGTGCGGTTGACGATCGCCATCACGACGCGGTCGGTGGGGGAGAAGGTGCGAGAACCCCAGCGCAGGTCGGACGGCCTCCCGGTCACGGTTCCACCGTAGGACGTGCGAGCAGCGGGTCGACGACCGCGAGCACCTTCGCCACGAGCCGGTCCACCCAGACGGCGCCCTCGGCCGCGTCCGCTCCGGCCGGGTCGCCCAGCACCCCGTTCGCACTGACCGCCCGCACCCCGCCGGTCCGCAGCCGGGGGAGCAGGTCGGCGACCGGCGCGGTGGCACCGGCCTCGGCGCGCTCGAGCCGGACGAGGTCCGGGTGCAGGCGGAGCAGCATCGAGGTCTCGGCGCGGCCGGCGTGGGCGTCCATGCCCGCGAGAGCCAGGTGGACCACCTCGAGGCGTCGGCCCTCGTGGCGGCACACCTCGGCCGCACGGCGCAGGGCATCGACGTTCCCGCCGTGACCGTTGACCACGACGACGGTCTCCCAGTCGGCGGCGGCGAACCGCACGACCTCGACGACGACGGTGCACAGGGCGTCGGTCCCGATCGACACGGTGCCGGGGAAGCCCTCGTGCTCCCCGCTCGCGCCCCGCGGGACCGCGGGCGCGAGTCCGAGCGTCGGCCGTGCCGCGTGCAC